>JACMOT010000074.1 GCA_014377915.1 Tardiphaga sp. | reverse complement strand
CTCGAGACGAGCGTGGTGCAACTGGCCGGCCGGCAAGCGGATTGCCGTCCACCGCGCCGGCGTCACCTCAACCGGGCGGTCCAGCCATTTGGCGATCTGCCGCATCGAGCAGACCCAGTGACGTTTGACGCTCGCGGACAGATCGGCGGTGTCCTCGATCGCGGTCATCGCTACGGCGAAGCTGGGTTCGAGGGGCACCATCGGTTCGATCATTGGGATCAATTCCTTCGCGCTGCCGATGGAGGGCCTTCTCCGTCGATGTATACTATAGCATACTGGGAAGTCGTCAACAGTATAAAGGCTACATTTACTTCCACTATCGATCCTAACCTAAGACGATACTATGTCTTACTGATGTATACTGATGTACAAAGATAGACGATTATTACGCTTACAAAAGAAAAAGGCGCGAGGATTGGTGCCCTCACGCGCTCTTGGTGTTTTGCAGTCAGCTCACTCAGGATCCGCTGGTCGAGGTGCGCTGCTGACCCTTCATCCAATGCTGGAGAGCAGCCCGGCTATAGCGGACGGCGCCTCCTGTTTTGATGTAGATCGGGCCGTCGCCGGCGAGGCGGCGCTTGGCCAGCCAGGAGACGCTGAGGTTCAGGTAGCGCGCGGCCTCCTTCGGTGTGAGCAGCGAATCGGTCTCCATTACTCGGGCGTTCATCGTCATATTCGTTGTCCCTCGCGTTGATCTTGATGGACGGACGATGCCAATAATGTTTCCGCAAAATTATTGTTTTTTCCCGCAAAACTTGGCTGATTATATATTAGCCATGACGCAGAAGTGGGGTGAAGTGGAACGTCCAGCGAGGATGCCGGGCCAGCCATTGACGCACCTTTGGATGCTTGTGGGTCGCGCAGTTGTCTACGATGGCGTGGATAACTTTCCCCACAGCGACTTGCTCCTCGATGGTATTGAGGAAGCGGATGAACTCCTGGTGGCGGTGGCGCTGCATGTTGCGGCCGATGACGGTGCCGTCGAGGATGTTGAGGGCAGCGACCAGCGTGGTGGCGCCATGACGTTTGTAGTCGTGGGTCATCGTGCCGGCGCGGCCCGGCTTTATCGGCAACCCCGGCTGGGTGCGGACGAACGCCTGAATCTGGCTTTTTTCGTCAACCGAGACAACCGCATGGGCGGGACGATCGACGTAGAGGCCGACGACCTCCTTGAGTTCTCAGCGAACGTCGGATCGTTCGACGGCTTGAATATCTGGATGCGATGGGGCGCCAGCTGATGGGTCGAGGATGCGCTGCACCGAGCGCAGGCTCACCCCGTCGGCCTTCGTCAGCATCCGCCCGGTCCAATGGGTTATTTCTCTCGGCGGCGGCCCGAGTACCAGATCGACCACTTTCTGGACCGTGCTGGCGGCAGCGGCGGCTTGCCGGGCTTGCGCGTCTTGTCGCGCGTCAGCCCGTCTTCGCCCTCCGCCATGAACCGTGCCTGCCAGCGCCACACAACCGGCTTGGATTTGCCCGAGCGGCGCATTATTTCGGCGGTCTCACAGCCTTCGGCTGTGGCCAGAATGATGTTGACCCGCCACACGTATTTTTGCAGCGCGCTGCGATCCGACACGATCGCCTCAAGGCGAAGGCGGTCCGATCGGCTGACGTTCACGACAATTCCTGCCCTCATGCGAACAGACTGAACTGCTTCGCTGGATTTGGGAATCCTCCCAATGAATCAGACTACTAGAATAGATTCGTAAGGGTTCTGAGCCATGCCGGTGGCACATCGACGAGCACCGCGCCAAGCTTCTTGACGGCGCGCGAGCTTAGCGAGCCGACGATTAAGAATATAAGGCCGAGTTAAAATTAAAAGCGACTTCCGGCCGACAACGGGGGGGCCGTACCAGCGCATTATAACATGTCTTTGCGCTACACATATCGAAGTGCTTTACGATAGAGTTTCAGGCGCCTTCCATCTCAAGCAGCCGAAAGTTTGATTTCACATGGCGGACCCTCTCATCACATCGAACGCCACAGCACACTGGAATTCACGCTTTGCGGGAGATGACTTCCTTTTTGGAACGGAGCCCAATAACTGGTTGCGTGAACATACTGGCTCACTGCCATCGAGCAGCCGCGTGCTCTGCGTCGCCGATGGCGAAGGACGAAACAGTGTTTTTCTGGCTCAACAGGGCCTCACGGTCGACGCATTCGATATATCGGATGTCGCTATTGCCAAAGCACGGCAGCTTGCCACTGCTGTGAACGTGACGGTGAATTTCCATCTCGCAGACTGTGACAGTTTCGCATGGCAACGCTCGGCTTATGACGGCGTAGCCGCAATCTTTGTGCAATTTGCTGATCCGGCCCTCCGTCGGAGGCTTTTTACCCGGATGACGCAAAGCCTGAGGCCTGGTGGCCTCCTCATTTTGCAGGGTTACACACCAGAGCAGCTGGACTACAAAACAGGAGGCCCATCAGAATTAAGTCATCTTTATACTGAAACCATACTGAGAGAACTTCTCGCCGAGCTGACGATCAAGGAACTGCGCGTTTACGAGGAGGATATCTCCGAAGGATGCGGGCATCGCGGTCGGTCGGCATTGATCGGCGTTGTTGCCCAGCGTTAGGTCAAGCTTTCCGGCAGGGGTTTCTGGAAATCCGATCGATCTGCAAGGCAGTCTAATTATCCCATGGACACTTGCGGAGCAGCTCTTCAGATCAAATGGTCCAAATCACTGCAACATCGAAAGGTACGTTCCTATGAAGACCGCAAAATACCTCGTAAACGAAGCCAACAAGGAAGTTCCTACTTTAGCAGCAGCCGACGCCATCAAACTCGCTGCCGACCATAATGTCGTTTTCATCGATCTGCGCGAGCCCGCAGAGGTCGAAAGGGGAACATTCCCCGGCGCAGTCCACGTGCCCCGAGGGCTTCTCGAATTCCAAGTTGACCCGCAGAGTCCTTCGCACAATCCGAAGCTTGCCGCCGATAAGCAATTCATTCTGTTTTGTGCATCGGGCGGCCGCTCGGCATTGGCAGCTAAGGCACTGAAAGACATGGGCGTAACCAACGTCGCCCACGTTGCAGGTGGGTTTCCAGCTCTTCTGCAAGCGAAAGAAGGTTGACCCGAACCGCTTCAGCCCGATTGCGAACAATGCATCGGCAAGCTGCCGCCGCTGAGCGGCACTTTTTGTCTGGTCTAGAAATCAAGCTTGTCCCGGATGGCGTCAAGGCCGGATCTCGCGCACTTTTCGTCCTTGTCGCCTCCAGGCGCTCCGGAGACCCCGATGGCACCAAGTAGCGTGCCGCCGGCTTCGATGATCAGCGCCCCACCGAGCATGGTCACGCGCGGCAAAGCGGCCAATCGGGCGTCGATGGAGCCATTCTGGATCGCTTTCGAGAGATCCACCGTGTTGGCGCGGAATCCGAGCGCAGTCCACGCCTTGTCGGTGGCAGTGCGCGAAGCCGGCAGGCCGGCGAAGCGGTCCCGCAAAAGCACCTGTGGTTCGCCGAATCGGTCAACGACGGCAACCGATACCTGGAAGCCGTCCTTCCGGCATTGGTCTAGCGCCGCTTTTGCGGCCTCCAGCGCGAGGTCCGGCGCCAGCGACTTGTAGGTGACCGTCGCCTCATCGGCAGCGCTCGCGACGCCGTAGCCGACCACGAAACAGAGCGTCGCTATTGCCACGCTCTGACTGTGCATCAATGTCATCACGGCTTCAGGTAGCTCCAGCCGTCTTCCTGCAATTCCATCAGCCGCACGGCTCCCGACGGCACCAGGCTTGCCTGCGAGACGATCGTGATCGGGTGTCCCTCAGCCTTCTCCATGCCTTGCTTGGTATTGTTGCAGGCCGAAAACTTGATCTGCGATGGAAAGCTCAGCGCGGAAATCTGCTTCAGGCGGTCTTTTACCGGCGACGTGTCGTCACGCAGCATGTGCAGCCCCGGCCCGTAGGCCACCAGCTCGACCTGAACGTCTTCACCTTTCGCCTTGTACTGATCGACGATGTTGGTGACATTGTTCAGGGCGAGGTTCATTACCGCGGGATCATTTTGATCGACCTGGATCGTTACGCGATGCGACTTGCCATCGGCCGCAAAGCTCGATGACAGGGTCGCTGCGAGAATCGCGCCAGCGGCAAGCAGTTTTGAAACGATATTCATATTGTGTCTCCTTTCAGGGACGGACAATCGTGTATTTATTCTCGACGAGTTCAAGCAATTTTGCCACGCCTGCGACCACTTCGACGGCGTTCGGATTGAGCTGAGGTCGCTGGCCGGTTTCCCGCTCTACGGTATCCAGCGTGTTGCCGCACACGTCGAAACGCACGCCCTGTTCGACCAGGCTGTCTATTCGCTGTCGGTTCGCATTGTCGGCTTTCAGCAAGTCAATGCCTGGGCCAAATGTGACGACCTCGATGGCGATCTGATCGGGTCCGTAAACCTTGAGCATATTGTAGGCGATGCTGATAATAATGGCCTGCTTCTTCGGATCGTTGTCGGACAGCTGCAGCGCCAGATAATGATCCGCAAACGCCTTTTCAGGCGCGGGCGCGGCAACGACCTGGGCGCTCGCTGTGTGGCCCGTGAGCATGGCGGCCGCAAGGCCAAGCACGGCCATGAAACGGTGAGCAACGAAAGGGAAAGCCTCCATCATGGCCCCTTAATCCCGGGGTTGCCTTCAACACCGACGATTTCGACGCCGCTTTCCTTTGTCGGCGCCGTGCGCTTCGAGCCGCGCAGGTAATCGGCGACGGTTTCCCAAACCGGGGATCCGGTTTGCCCGTTGACCGACGCCCAACCGGCGACGCGATAGGATTTGTCGGTCTCAATGGCGCGGCCGTCGGCAAGTTTGAGGCCGCTGATCCGCTTTCCGATCGTTTCGTTCGGGGCACATGCGTACGACATGCCGCCAACCCTCACCATGTCGCCGCCCTGCTGATAGTAGGGATCGAGATTGAATAGGTTGTCACAGACGTCTTCCATGATCGTCTTGAGCTGCTCGCCTGTCATCGACTGCACATAAGCTTCAGGATAGGTGATGGCGGTTTCCGAAAGAATGTCCTGCATGGTGATGGGCTGCCCCGGGAGCACGCTGGTTCCCCAGCGGAAGCCGGGCGACAGCGCAATTTCCGCGTCGAGCTGCTGGCGCAGCGCATCGCAGATCAGCTGATCCATGGTGCCGTTGAAGTTGCTGCGGCGATACAGCAGCCGATCTGCCGTCGCCAATTTTTCATCGAGCATCCCGGCGTGCGGCGCTCGGACCCGCTCGATCAAGGCGTTCATCTCCGGGTCGGCCTTCAACCGGTCGCTGAACACGGGAAGCAGCCGGTAGCGCAGATCCTTGACGCCCCCCTTCTTGAGATCGAGGTCGATCACGGCAACGAACTTGCCATTCGAACCGGCGTTTGACACCAGGGTGCTCCCGCCGGCATTGGCGACGCTGACCGGTTGCGGCACCGCGTCGTGGGTGTGACCGCCCAAAATAATATCGATGCCGCTCACGCGGCTCGCCAGCTTGAGGTCGACATCCATGCCATTGTGCGACAGCAGCACGACGGCATCCACTCTTTCCACGTCGCGCAGCTTGTTGACGACCTTCTGCAATTCGTCGTCGCGAATTCCGAACGTCCAGTCTGGCACGAAGCGCTTTGGATGGGCAATCGGGACATAGGGAAATGCCTGCCCGACAATCGCGATGCGATAGCCGCCCATTTCGTTGATGATGTAAGGCTTGAAAACCCGTCCGGATGCCGGATCAAATGCCTTGGCATCGTTGAAGGCAGCCTCCTCGGTCAAGAAGACATTTTGGGCCAGAAATTCGCCTTTGAAGTTACCAAGGTTTTTTCGAAGGATGTCTTCACCGTAAGTGAACTCGAAATGCCCGGTCATCGCCGAGATGCCGAGCAAATTCGCGGCTTCGACCATATCGGCGCCCTTCGAGAGATTGGTCAGACCGCTGCCCTGCCACAGGTCGCCGCCATCGACCAGCAACGAACGTCCGGACGGCGCCGAGGCGCGCAGCATATCGATCAGAGTCTTGAGATGAGCGAAGCCGCCCAGTCTGCCGTACCGACCAGCCTGCTGCTCGAAGTCGAGAAAGGTGAAGGCGTAAGCCTCGGCGCTGCCTGCCGCAATGCCGAACTGTTTTAGAAACTGGTCGCCGACCAGGTGCGGCGGCCGTCCCCGCATCGCGCCGACGCCGATATTGACGCTCGGCTCACGAAACTGCACCGGGAGCAACTGCGCATGGGTATCGGTCATATGCAGCAGCCGCGCGTTTCCGAACGGTGCAAGGTCGTAAATTGACGTGCCTTCCGCTGCAGCACCGAAGCGAGGGAAGCCAGCAATGGGGGGGGCCGCCACTGCCAGTTTCATGAAATTCCGTCGATGCAGCAACATCTCAACCTTTCAGAAGCGATAGATCAGTGAAGCTCGGATTCTTTCCAGAGCGTGCGTTCGCGCTCGACCTGGGTGACCGAGGCTTTGGCCAGCGCTTCCGCTTCGATTGCCAGCTGAGTGCCAGTTGCGTAATCGCCACCGTCGGCTGCTTTCTTTGCCGCAGACAGCGCTGCGCCGGTCGTCGTCCATTGGTTCTTAAGTTCTCCGGCTTTCCTGTTGGCAGCCTCCGCCGAAGCGAGAGCTGCCTTGAAGTCGTCGGCAGGCGGCGCCGCGCGAACCGGAGAGACCAGCGCACTCAGGATGACGGGACAGACCGCAAGCTTGGCAAGACGGCGCATTCTTGACCTCCTAGGGGCGAGCGCCCGGACCGGATATAGGCAGGCCATTGCTCATGTAAGACAGGTAGTACTCGAGATTGCGGTAGGTGGGGTCGTTGGGCTCCAGCGGCGTCGCGCGCACCTGGCTGTTGCAGGACGTCAACCTTCGGCTGGTGGTGCCCATTCCGCCCCACTCCGACCGATAGATCGGCATCGCATTGAGAATGCCGAGCGCCGGTGCCAGCACTTCGGCGCGGATTCGCTCGCCGGGACTTTGCACATGGCAGCTTGCGCAGGAAAAATTCAGTTGACCACGGCGCTGGTAGAAATACTGCTTTCCGTCTTCATAAGCTGCGAGAGCGTGCGGGGTGCTCGGCATCTTGATGTCAAACGGTTTGCCGCGCGATGTGTATGCCATATAGGCCGTTACGGCAGCCATATCGTCTTTGACGTACGAATAGGGTTTCTCGCCATTTTGCGCGAGACAGCCATTCACGGCCGACTCTAATGTGACGACTTCGTCGGCTTTTTCATCGAAATACGGATAGTTCTGGCGAATGCCGATTCCCTTGTCCGGGAAGCAGTCTGCAAAGGTCTTTCCATTCTTGAATGGCGCCTCAAACAGCTCCTTGCCCCGATCGAGCGCGAAATCGTAGGGCGGGAAGTCCTCTTTCTCGACCCACTGCTTCCGCATATCCTCGTTCATCGAATAGGGACCATTGACGAAGTCATCAAGGGCGACTTTTGGAAACTTTTTGGTGAAATATTCCCGAAACGCCTTGAAATCCTTATCCGGAGATGGCGCTTCAACGGCCCACGACGACGGGGCGCCGAGAAGGCTCATCACCGTCACAAGGCATGCGAGCTTACGCGCCATCCTGTTTTCCTCCCTTATGTTCGACGCGGCTACTGGATCTTTGCAGTCGTCGTATCGGTCGCACCTTTGTTGTCGACCCAGGTGATCTTGAGATCATCACCCTTCTTCGCACCCTTGAAGCTAAATTTGACGAAAGGGTCCTTCGAGACCGCAGGTCCCCAGAGCACTGTGAACACGGTCTTGCCGCCCGCCTCGAACTGAACCGTTTCGATGTGATGCGGCGGAATCAGAACGCCCTGCGCGTCCTTCACGAAGCCCGAATCCATTGGATGCTGGATCAGCGCCTGAACTTCCGTGGTGTCTGCGCCGGCGATGGCGCGTACGCGAATTGAAGATGCCATGTTTTTGTCCCCTTAACCGCCGCAACCGCCAACGGTAACTTTGACTTCCTTGGACGCGCTGTAAAGCTTGCCATCGGACTCGACGATCGCCACTACATTGCTGGTCTTGGCCATTTTCAGCCGGTTGGAAACCGCTGGAATCGTGCCTTCCGGAATTTTGTAGGACGCCGCCAGCGCGTAAGGGTTTTCATGCACCAGCACGGAGATCGAGGTCACGTTGGGAAGCGAGGTGCTGATGCTGATCGGCACAACTGCGCCATTTTCCGCAATCTCCGGAGCGTCGAGCTTGACCTTGTCGGAGGCTTCCGCGCTCTTGCCGAACAGCGACTTCAGGGCATCGGCCTCGGTCTTTTGCTTGAACGCCTCGACCGGCCATCCAGCGGCGTCGGCGGCAAATGCGCCGATCGAACGCAGTGTGTTGAGACCGACGCCGAGCAGGCCTGCGATTGCAAAGCCATTCAGAACCCGTCGCCGCGACGGGTGATGATATGAGTGATGTGGAATGTTCATTCCGATTGCTCCTGAGGTATTTGTCAAAGCGTATAAAGGAAATCGACGATCGCCGAAATTTCTTTGTCGTTGAGAATCAGGTTGCGCCCGAACGGCGGCATAACCGTCTGCGGATTACGTTTCGTTTCGTCGGTCACGATCCGGATCAGTTCGCTGCGATCCGGAAAGCGATCCTTCATGCCGTTGAGCTGGGGACCGATGGTGCCCGGCAGATCGCCGCCCTTGATGTCGTGGCAAGATAGGCAATTGCCCTTGCCGCGGTCAAAGGCGAGCGTTTTACCGTCCAATACGTTTCCATCGGGCTTGGGCGACTGCGCCTGCGCATTGAGGCACACTGCAAGAAGCAGCGATGCGCCACCGATGGCCGCGCAGACGATCGATCGGACGTTTTGCATGCGCCTCTCCGTGCGACAGTTCATTTCGGCTGCATATCGTCGAGCGTCCCTGTCGTCCGGGGCGTCAGGTTCTGCCCTTCGGCCGTCGAGACAATCCTGATGCTACCCGGATCGGCGCACTTCGTCATGCAGGGTTTGTTGGCGGTATCCGGCCGCGGATCTGTCCACGTGAAACTGTCGTGATTGGGCATTTTCACTTTTGGCAGGCTGGTCTTGTCGGCGACAAAATCGTCCGGCACGATATTGTTCAGATTGAGAATATAGGCCGTCAGCGCGTAGACGTCGTCAGACGATAGCGAATGTGGTGCCGGGAACGGCATTGCGCGATTGATATAATCCCACAGCGTCACCGCAAATGGCCAGTAGCTTCCAACTGTTGGCTCAGGCCGGTCGGCCTTCAATGAACCAGCGCCGCCGGCAAGTTTTGGATAACGGCCCTCGCCTTCACCAAAGGTGCCATGACATGCCGCGCACTGGTCGGCATAAACCTCAGTACCGTGCGCGATGTCACCCTTCCCCGCAGGGAGTCCCTCGCCGTCGTCACCGCGTGCGTCGATGTTCCAGCCCGCTACCTGTGCGGCGGTTGCCGGCGTTCCATAACCGAACGGCTGCTTTTCAGCGGCCGAGGCCGCTGCCACGGTCAATCCCAGAACGATCGCGGCCGCGCCGCAGGCTCTAGCTAGTCTGAACATCGAAGACGCTCCCGTCCGACTTGACCTGCCATGTCTGGATTGAGTTGTTGTGATATACCGAATTGGTGCCTCTGACTTTTCTCAATTCAGCGATGGTCGGTTGAACGAAGCCCGCTTCATCCACGGCCCGCGATTCCAGAAGCGCCGGCTTGCCGTCCCATCGCCATGGCAACGTAAAACGCGTCAGGGCTTTCGACAGAACCGGTTCCTTCAGTTCGGCCTGCTGCCAGTTGGCGCCACCGTCCGCGGAAACGTGCACTTCCTTGATCTTTCCGGTACCCGTCCATGCAAGGCCCCGGATTTCGTAGAGGCCGGGTCCGCTGAGAGGTTTCTCGGGGCAGGGGAACGTGATCACCGACTTGGCGTCGATCAGCCAGGTGAACCCGCGCGATTTACCGTCGGGCATGAGGTCGGTGTATTTCGACGTCTCTTCGCGGGAATACCAGGGCTTGTCGCCGACCTTGATCCGGCGAAGCCATTTGATGCTGACATTGCCCTCCCAGCCGGGGACGACCAGCCGCAGCGGATAGCCCTGTTCGGGCCGCAGCGCTTCGCCGTTTTGCGCGTAGACCACAATGCAATCGTCAAGGCACTTATCGAGCGGCAAGCTTCGGCTCATGTGGGCGCCGTCGGCGCCCTCTACCATGATCCACTTTGCTTCCTTTTTAAGGCCGACTTCCTCAAGCAGTGTCGATAGCTTGACGCCGGTCCATTCGGCACAACTGATCATGCCATGCGTGAATTGCAACGAATTCAGCTGTGCCGCGCGCCATTCCATGCCGCCATTCGCGGGACATTCGATGAAGTGCACGCGCGAAGTGGAAGGAAATCGCTCGATATCTTTCATCGTCAAAACGATGGGGCGGTCAACCAACCCATGGATCATGAGACGATGCTGCGTCGCATCAACGTCAGGCCGTCCTGAATGGTACCGTTCGAAAAAAAGGCCGTTGGGCGTAATGATGCCGTGGAGATCCTGCAGCGGCGAAAAGCTGATCGACGATTCCGTGCCGGCGGTCAGCCATGGAACGTTTCGTCTGATGACGCCGTTTTCAGCGTCTGCCGGCTTGCCATAAGGGCGGTCTACGACGCCCGGCCCAATCGATTGAGTCCACGGATTATCTGACGGAGGAGCATCCTTGGCAACGGCGCGGCCGCCTCCCGCAATCAGCCCGCCCGCGAGTGCTCCAGATAATTTCAGCAGTGACCGCCTTCCCAAAAGAGGCGCGCCGTCCTGCGCTTGCTTTCCGCCGTTACCAGACTTCAAATTCACGCTTCCTCCACTGAATCGAAGCGACTAGATTTTTATTATCGAAAAGGCTATCGTCGAATTCTAATTTAGTCAACGCTAATAAAGATTCCGCTGTATTGCAGTGCAGCGTACAGACAGGGACCATGGATATAGCTACGATCGAACAGCATAAGTCGCGACGTGCGGAGCAAGAGCTCTTGGCGAAGCAAGCCCATGATGCGGCGCGTCTTCTGAACTTGCTTGGCAACGAAAAGCGCTTGTTGATCCTGTGTCATCTGATGATGAACCGGGAGATGCGCGTCAGCGAAATCGTGGAAGCGATTGGGCTCAGTCAGTCTGCGCTTTCCCAACACCTGACCAAATTGCGTGAGGACGGGCTGATTACATTCCGACGAGAATCGCAAACCCTGCACTACCGGATTGCCGATCCACGCGTCGCCAAACTAATAAAAGTGGTGAAGAAGCTTTATTGTGAGGACGTCAATTGAATCATCGTGTGTTTGGCGCAGTCATGTGCGCTCTCGCGAGCTTCGGGGTTTGCGTGCGCAGCGAGGCGGCGAGCGACTATGCGCCGTTGACACAGCAACTTGTCATCGAACAGGTGCCGGGCAGCCAGATTTTCTACAGTATCGGCAACGCCGGCATTCCCGGGAAAGAGAATCAGGGAAATACCTCCAACGCCGGCTTCATCGTCACGTCGAACGGCGTCGTGGTGTTCGATGCACTGGGGACGCCAAGTCTGGGGTGGGCACTGTTGCAGGAAATTCGCAAGCGCACGCCTTTCCCCGTGAAATACGTCGTTGCCAGCCATTATCATGCCGACCACATTTATGGCCTGCAGGCGTTCAAAGACCACACGGATGCGCCGATTGTGGCGCAGGAGCACGCGCTCGAATACAATGAGAATGAAGAGACATCGGACGAGCGCGCCGGCGACCGGCTAGGACAGCGCCGCAGCGCGCTGGCGCCGTGGGTCAACCAGGATACGCGCGTCGTCCCTCCCGACATCACGTTCGATGACCGGATGACGATCGGACTGGGCAGCACCCGGCTGTCACTGATCTATGCCGGCCCGGCTCATTCGGGCAGCGATCTCATGATGCTGGTGCAGCCGGACGGCGTTCTGTTTGCTGGAGATATCGTGCAGAACAGCCGCATTCCCTTCATGAACAGCGACGATGTCAGCACAGCGCAATGGCTGATGGCACTCGACGAAGTGCTCCGGCTCAGTCCGAAATTCATCATTCCCGGCCACGGCAGACCTTCTGCTGCCGCCAAGGAAGCCATTTCGTTCACCCGCGACTATATCTCCTACGTCCGTGCCGAGATGGGAAAGGCCGTCGAAAACTGGACCGAATTCAACGCGGCGTACGATCAGACAGACTGGTCCAAATACAGTTCGATGCCAGCCTTCAGCAGCAACAACCGCGGCAACGCCTATCGCATCTATCTCGAACTCGAAGCGTCCCAATTCAAGAAATAGCGTCGATGCCAAACCATGCGCCCTCGACGGCTCATAGTCGGCGGCTGGATGACAACAAAACTGTCTCAGTGCCGCTTTCAGATCCGGGGATCGACTGATCCACGAAGAAGACGACCCAAATATTCCTCGAAAGGGATTTTTATGATGAAGAATTCGATTTTGTCGCTCGCCGCCGGAAGTCTGCTGCTTCTATCCAGCGCCATATTGCTCCATGCCGAGGACGCCGCCGCCGCGCAGCCGTTGAAGATCGACATCCCGGTCGATCTGAAGCAAGCAAAGGTCGTGTTCAATATGGACCACCCTGCATTTGCGGGCGACGCCTCGATCGGGCTCACTTACATGAAGTTGATGACCCAGAACTTCGACCGTTCGAAGACCAAGTGGACTATCAAGTCCGTCTTTCATGGCGCGATGGGCTACATGTTGCTGAACGATGCGGCCTACAACAAGGTCAGGAAATCCGACAAGGGCAATCCCTACAAGGAGGCAATTGCCGATCTTCAGAAGACCGGCATTGAACTTGAAGAGTGTGGCCAGACGGCCAGAAGCAACAACTGGACAAACGCCGATCTGCTGCCCAACATCAAGGTCAATGCCGGAGCCAATCTGCGGATCACCCAGCTCGTGCAGGAAGGCTATGTTCAATTGCAGCCGTAAGCCGATAGGATGATGTAGTCCGGGCGTCACGCGGGTCAGCATCCGCGGACGCCTGGTATTTGACGCAAGCAGCGCCCGCCGGTGGCTTTATGGCTGTTAGCCGGTGTCTGCCGGCAAGTTCGCCGGCAATCGAACAACCGCTCTCAGTCCCGTGTTATTCGCTCGATTGCTAAGTGTAAGTGACCCGTTGAGTCGCGTCACGGCGATCTCGATGATCGCAAGGCCGAGGCCGCTACCGGACGAGCTTTTGTGACGCCCTCGGAAAAACCGCGATTTGACCAGATGCATTTCACTCTCTGGGATGCCCGGTCCATCATCTTCGATCGTGATCTCCATGACGGCGCCACTAGTCACCGCTTTCCATGAAATTGCGCCCTGCCCATCATTATGGTGGAGCGCATTTTCATGCAAGTTGCGTAGAGCAATTGCCAGCAGATCCCGGCTCGTTACGATCGTGGCGTTCCGAAGCGATTCATTGAGAACGACGCGCAGGTCGGTCCTTGCCGGCGTCTCGGCCACGATCTCACTGAGCAGCCGCAGGACGTTAACCTGTTGCCACGCGTCCTCATGAAGTTGCGCATCAAGTCGAGCGACGGTGAGCAATTGCCTGGATAGTCGCGAAATCCGGTCAACGGACAGGATGATGTTTTGAAGGGCCGCATTTCGCTGCGATGGCTGCTTCGTTCCCATGGCGACCTGGGCCTGGACCTTCAATCCTGCAATCGGCGTCCGCAGTTCATGTGCGGCGAAGGCGGTAAAATCCCTTTCATGCCGACGCACAGCATCGACGCGCTTGAACAGTCCGTTGAGGGAGCTTGCGAGCGGCGCAAGCTCGGGCGGAGCATGATCCACTTCGAGTGGACTGAGATCTTCGACACCGCGGCGCGTCAAGTCCGTTGCCATCGTTTGCAAAGGACGGAGTCCTCGTCCAAGAATGCCCCATATCAGAAAGCCGAGTAACGGCACCATGAACATCGCCGGCCACAGCAAGCCGAGGATGAGATCGCTTACCAGCCGCTCTCGCAGGCCCAGACGATCGCCAACCAGCACGCGGATACGTTTGCCGGGATCCGAGACGGCGTAGACGCGCCAGGTTTCCCCGTCGACCAGCCGGTCGGAAAATCCATCGTCATCGCCGCCCAGGCTATTACTCGGCGCCCCGCTGGAACGTGCCACCAGTCGTCCGTCTAGGGACCAGATCTGGCAAGAAAGCTGCCGCTCATAACTGGTGGTTTGCGGGAGCGAATTGTCGGGCAATGCCAAAGTGTCTGTCGCGCCAGATCCATTGAATGCCAGAGAGCTGACCATTCGAGCCGCCTCCTGCAGGCGGGTGTCGAGGACGTGTTCGACCTCTCTGCGAGTTTGCAGAAAAATCCATGCGCTTGCGCATAGCCATACGAACACCGTCGCTGTTACCAGGACGACGAAAAGGCGGCCCCTGATTGATCGAGCCAGTCTCATTCTGCGGATCGCAGCCGATAGCCAATACCGCGCACGGTCTCGACATGGGCGCGACCGATCTTGTTGCGTAGATGATGAATATGAACCTCAATCGCGTTGCTTTCGACCTCTTCCTGCCAACCGTAGAGGCGTTCCTCCAGTTCAGCCTTAGATCTGATCGCCTCCGGGCGCTCAAGCAGCGTCGTCAGAATGGCGAACTCGCGTCGGGACAGTTGAACAGGTCTGGTGTCGACTTTTACCGTCAAGGTCGCGGGATCGAGTACAATCCCGTTATACCGCAAAGTGGGAGTTGCCCTTCCTTCCTTGCGACGAACGATCGCCCGAACCCGCGCGCCGAGTTCGTCAAGGTCGAAAGGTTTGCCCAGATAATCGTCGGCTCCCGAATCCAGCCCCTTGATCCGATCCTTGACGTCGTCGAGTGCCGTCAGCAGGAGGATAGGCGTGTTGTTTCCCGCAGAGCGGATCTGCTGCAGCAATTCCAGCCCGGAGCCGTCGGGCAACATCACGTCGAGCACGATGGCGTCGAAACTTGATGTGGAGAGTGCAGCGAGGGCGTCGCCGCAACATTCGACAGCGTCGACTGTCGCCCCCAGCATGGCTAGGCCGACCTTGAGTCCGTCGAGCAGCACAACGTCGTCTTCGACTATCAAGAGTCTCATCCCGCCCTCGTCAACACCATTCCCCTGTGTACAGTCCAGCTTAAGGCAGCCTTAAGGCCTCGAATTGCGGGCGAACTCCAAAGGCGTCGGCGCCCTGCTGGCGGGTCAGGCGTACAGGCTTCGGCCGCTGCGGTACAAGACATAAGCGGCAACGATGAAAATTAGGCATGCGAAGATCTTGTTGAGCATACCCTTCCGGTCGGCCAATCGGACAGCGCTTCTCATGCCGAAATAGCCGCCGACGGCTCCGCCGATCATGAACTCGATTGCAACCGGCCAATCGATCAGTCCCGACCACGCATAGTTTATCGCTGTCCCCGTACCAAAGGCACCGACCGCGAAAAGCGACGTGCCGACCGCCTTGATGGTCGGCATACCGGTCGCGAGCACCAGGCAGGGCATGATCAGGAACCCGCCACCGATGCCGAAAAAGCCGGAGGCCACACCGGCGAAGAACGCGGTTACCGCAAGGATCAGGTCGGCCCTGAGGCCGGCGCGCCGCTCCATCACGTGGGGCTTGTCACTCTTGGTGAGCATCAAAGCGCCGACCGCGATCATCAGCAGCCCGAAGAAAAACAGCAGGCGGTCGCCGTCGATTGATTTTCCAAGCGTCGAGCCGGCGAACGCACCGACCACGCCGACGCCCGCGAACAAAATCGCGGCACGCCAGCGCACGTTCCCTGCACGGGCGTGCCCGATCAAATTCACGTAGGCGTTGACGGCGACGGCGATGGCGCTCGTACCGATCGCTGTATGGGCCGGGCTCACGCCGACGAAATACAGCAGCAACGGTGTGGCGAGAATGGATCCGCCGCCGCCTATCAGTCCCAAGAAGAATCCGACAAGGCCGCCTGAAAGCGTGGCCAGGATCGCCGCAACATGCATCATGCGCCGCGCTGCCCGCTTCTTGATTGTGTCAGTCGGTCATGCGCGATCATGCCGACCGACATGGCCGCCACGAATATCAGGACTGAGGGCAGGCCGAGCGCCAGCGACGCGACGGCCGGACCTGGACAGAAGCCAGCCAGCCCCCATCCCACGCCGAAAATCGCGGCGCCTCCGAGCAGGCGAGCATCGATGGTGGTCCGGGTCGGCAGGTTGAACTTGTCGGCGAGCACCGGGTGCTGCATCCGTTTGCTAATCCGGACGCCGACAAAGGCCACCAGCACCGCGCCGCCGAGCACGAATGCGAGGTTCGCGTTCCACGGGCCCGTGATGTCCAGGAACGCTTCGACCCGTCCCGGGTCCATCATCCCGGAGAATGCAAGGCCGAAACCGAAAACGACACCAGCGACGAGTGCGGCCATTGATCGAAGCATATTCATATCCAGCCGCCTGTACGCTTGAGATAGACTGTCATCACCGCGACCACCATGAAGACCGCAACAGCCGCCATTGACCTGGGCGACAGTCGCGCGAGGCCCGAAACGCCGTGTCCGCTGGTACACCCTGAGCCCAGACGCGTGCCAAAGCCGACGAGCAGACCCGCGACGATCAGCAGTGGCAGAGAGGTCGGAATGCGGACCAGCGGCCAATCGCCGAACACGACGCGAAACAGCAGCGGACCAAGGATGAGGCCGGCGACGAAGGCTAGGTTGACTTGAAGTCGACGATCCGCGCGTCCGAAAAGCGACGCGACGATTCCGCTGATGCCGGCGATCCGTCCGTTGAGAAGCAACAGGATCAGGGAAGACAAGCCGATTAGCATGCCGCCGACGAATGAATCCGCGTAGGTGGGAGCCATGTGAATCATTTAGGAGATCTTCCGCCGAGGTGGACCTTGGCAAACTGCGACGAGCCAAGCGCGAGACGGGCTGGCTCGCGATCTGCCTTCTGAGCGGGCTGGGATCGCGATTTGAGCAGTGAACGTGTTTCGTCATCGCAGAAAATCTCTTCCAGCGCAGCGATCATCTGGCCAGCCCGCGCGTCGGTGAGACTGTAGAATATTTGCTTGGCATCCCGTCGCGTCGTCACAAGCCCTGCTTCCCGGAGTTCGGCGAGCTGTTGCGATAACGTCGGTTGGCGGATTTCGAGCAAATTTTCGAGCTCGCTTACCGAAAATTCGCCGTGCACCAAACAGCAAACGATCGACAAGCGATTTGGATTGGCCAGGCTTTTCATCAGATCGGCGGCCGCCCGGACGTTCTTCATCATTGCTTCGGCTTGAGGAGTCATTTCCTGTCAGCTCCTTCCACCGCATCCAGCGGAATTTTCAGCAAGCGCTTGCCATCTTCT
>JACMOT010000073.1 GCA_014377915.1 Tardiphaga sp. | reverse complement strand
GGGCGTGATCCCCGAAATGGGCGCCAATTTGCTGGCGGAGGCCTTCGTGGTCACGGTGGTCGGCGGCATGGGGTCGATCGGCGGCGCGGGGCTCGCCGGCCTGCTGGTCGGCGTCGTCGTCAGCATGACCTCGCTGTTCGCGCCGGAAATGGCGAAGGTCTCGTTTTTTGCCCTGATGGCGGTGGTGCTGCTGATCCGTCCGCAGGGCTTCTTCGGCCGTGCCGGGCTCATGAGCTAAGGTCGAATGTCCATGAATGAAATGTCCCGGACGCTGGCGCAGGCCGGCGCCGAACCGCGCAACTGGTTCGAAACCGCGAAGCGTCATCGCGCGTTGCTCGCCAGCCTGCTGGTGCTGCTGTTCCCGCTGGTGATGCCCTTCACCGCGCTGGCGGTGAACATCCTGATCTACGGGCTTTACGCGCTCGGCTTCAACCTGCTGTTCGGCTATCTCGGGCTGTTGTCGTTTGGCCACGCGGCGCTGTTCGGTACCGGCGCCTATCTCTGTGGCATCGCCATCGTGCATCTTGGCATGCCCTGGTACGCTGCCATCGCGATGGGTATTCTAGGTGGCGCGGTGATGGCGGCGGGGATCGGCGCGCTGGCGATCCGCACCCGCGGCATCTACTTCGCGATGGTCACCATGGCGCTGTCGCAATGCGTGTTCTACCTGTTCTACCAGGCCGAGCGCTGGACTGGTGGCGAGAACGGGCTGCGCGGCATCAATGTCCGCATTATCGATATCTTCGGCCTGAAGTTCGACTTCATCAATCCGCTGACGCGCTATTACGTCATCGCCGCCTTCGTGATCGGCGCGCTGTACGTGCTGTCACGGATTCTGGCGTCGCCGTTTGGCGCCGTGATCGAGGCGGTTCGCGAGAATGAGGCGCGCGCGCGGGCGTCAGGCTATAATGTAACGCTGACCCGGTTGCTCACCTTCATTCTGTCCGGCGCGTTCTGCGGCCTTGCCGGCGCCCTGGCTGCCCTCCATCTGTCGATCGTGCCGATCGAAATCCTGCACATCGAAACCTCCGGCATGGTGGTGATGATGTCGCTGCTGGGCGGCATGGGCACTTTCTTCGGGCCATTCGTCGGCGCCGCCGTGTTCTTGCTGCTGGAAAACCTGGTGTCACTGTGGACCGTCCACTGGCAGCTGATTGTCGGCGCCGTGTTCGTCGTCTGCGTCCTGTTCTTTCCGGCTGGAATCTGGGGGACGATCTTGAAGAGAATCAAGCCATGACCGCGGCGACCTCCCAAATCATCATGCGTACCGAAGGCGCCAGCAAGGTGTTCGGCAATTTCAGGGCGCTGAACAACATCACCGCCGAATTTTCCAGCGGCGCGATCACCTCCATCATCGGGCCGAACGGCGCCGGCAAGAGCACCTATTTCAATTTGCTGTCGGGCGCGCTGCGGCCGAGCAGCGGCAAGGTCGAATTCGAGGGACGCGACGTCAGCCGGGTGGCGCAACATGAATTCGCGCATATGGGCATCGCCAAATCGTTCCAGATCACCAATGTGTTTCCGCAACTGACCACGCGGGAAAATGTCCGCGTCGGTCTGCAGGCATTCGTGTCGCGCTACAACATGTGGCGCCCGCGCGCGAACTTGCCAGGGCTGGCGGACCGGGCCGATGAGTTGCTGGTGCTGGTCGGACTGGGCAACCGCCGTGACCGCGTCGCCCGGGAATTGGCGCATGGCGAGCAGCGCGCGCTGGAGATCGGCATGGCGCTGGCCAGCAATCCGCGGCTTCTGCTGCTCGACGAGCCGACCGCCGGCATGAGCCCTGAAGAGACGCGGGTGATGATGGACCTGATCGTCAAGCTGGCGCGCGAGCGCACGGTCATCTTGGTCGAGCACAAGATGAAATTGGTGATGGGAATCAGCGATCGCATCCTGGTGCTGCATCATGGCGAGTTGCTGGCGCAGGGCACGCCCAGCGAAGTCCGCCAGAATGAGCAGGTCAAGCGCGTCTATCTTGGCCAGCGGGAGCACTAGGCAATGTTGCGGGTTACCAAACTCAATGCCTGGTACGGCGCCAGCCATGTGCTGCAGGACGTCACGCTGGAGGTCAACAAGGGCGAGATCGTCTGCCTGATCGGCCGCAATGGCGCCGGCAAGACCACGACGTTGAAGTCGATCATGGGGCTGGTCAAGACCGGCGGGTCGGCCGAGTTCAAGGGTAGGGAAATCCTCAGCGAGCCAGCGCATATGCGGTTCGCGCTGGGGCTTGCCTACGTTCCGGAGGAGCGGCGCATCGTGCAGGGCCTGACCGTGCGCGAGAATTTGCGGCTGGGCCTAGTCGCTTCGCCGTCGAAAGCCAACGAGGTACATCTGATCGCCGAGATCGCCGAAATCTTTCCGCGGCTGGCGGAACGGCTGGACCAGGATGCAGTGACCATGTCTGGCGGGGAGCAGCAGATGCTGGCGATCGCACGCGCGATGATCGCCAAGCCTGACCTGATCATGCTGGACGAACCGTCCGAAGGCATCATGCCGGTGCTGGTTGACGAGATGTTCGAACTGTTTCGCAAGATGAAATCGGAAGGCACCACGATCCTGCTGGTCGAGCAGAACGTCGAACTGGCACTGGCGATCGCCGACCGCGCCTATGTGCTCGACCAGGGCGAGGTGGTGCACCACGCCACTGCGGCCGCGTTGCTCGCCGATGAGGAGATCAAGGAACGCTATTGCTCGGTGTAATACGTATCAGATTTGCGGACCCTGGTCGGCCACACGGTTAAGCTGTCGTGCCATGTTGACGGTCCATCGTGATGCTGGTGGGGCATGCAGGGACGCGCACGGCGCTAAAACAGGCCTCGTGGCATTTGCAGCCCGTCGCGACGGGGGCAACTCAGCCCGGTCGCTGTCCGCAGACGCTCAGAGCGTCTGTGGACTTCGCGCCAGTTCGGATGTCTATTTCGCCGTCGGCATGGCGAATTCCGGACCGTTCATGGTGCTTTCCGGCCAGCGCTGCATGATCGACTTCTGCCGCGTGTAGAATCGCACGCCTTCTTCGCCATAGGCATGGGTGTCGCCGAACAGGCTGCGCTTCCAGCCGCCGAAGCCGTGCCACGCCATCGGCACCCGGACCGGCACATTGATGCCGACCATGCCGACCAGGATGCGGCGGGAGAATTCGCGCGCGACATTGCCGTCACGGGTGTATCACGACACGCCATTGCCGAATTCATGGCCGTTGATCAGCTG
>JACMOT010000072.1 GCA_014377915.1 Tardiphaga sp. | reverse complement strand
GCTATGGCGGCCATCTGGTCGAATGGCTGCACCGTGGCGAGATGGATCTGGCGCTGATGTATGGCCCGTCGGTCGACCTTCATCTGTCGGTCGAGACGATCGGCCGCGACGACATCGTCGCTGTCGGCCCGAAAGGCAGCGGCTTGGCCGGGCGCAAGGAGGTTTCGATCGAGTGGCTGTCGGAGCAGAAGCTGGTGCTGCCGAGCCATTCGCATGGCCTGCGAATCCTGATCGAGAAGGCGTTGTCGCGAAAGAATCTGCCGATCCAGGTGCTGATCGAAGCCGACTCGTTTCGCGTGCTGACGAGCTTTGTCGAGGACGGTCTGGGCTATACGCTGCTGCCGCATTCCGCTGTGCGCGCCGATGCGGTCGCGGGACGGCTGGAAGTGGCTGCGATCGCGAAGCCGGGCATTACGCGCGAACTGATTGTGGCGCTGCCGGCGGAGCGGCAGCCGTCGATCGCCACCGCGGCGATCTCCGAATTCATCAAGATCGAGATCGAACGGCTGCGCGCCGAGGGCCTGTGGGACATCCGGATGGAAGCGGCCGACCATCCGGATGCGATCCTCAGGTAACGGCGAAGCCGAGATGCTGCCGGAACCGGCTCTTCATGTAGGCGCCGTCGCGGGGCGGCAGCGCGCGTTCGGGATTGCCATGCGCAATGCGGATGCGGACGAAGCGCGGGCCGCTGGTCACGTCCTGCAGCCGGCTGCGGTAGGCCTCAATGCCCTCCAGCGTGTCGATCACGTCGACGTCGCGGAAGCCGGCTCCTTCGGCGATCACTTCGAGGCGTGAGCCCAACCCGGCGTGGCTTTTCTGCATGCCGGTCTCGCCGAAATGGCCGTTGTCGAGTACGGCCACCGTGAGATTGGCAGGTTTGTGCACGGCGACCGTGAGCAGCGACCCCACGCCCATCAGCGCCTCGCCGTCGCCGGTCACCACGACGACCGGCCGTTTCGGTTGCGCAAGCGCGATGCCGAGCCCGACCATCGCCGCGCCGCCCATCGCGCCCCATAGATAGAAGTTGCCGTCGTGGTCGCCCGCGGCGAACACATCGTAAGAGGGCGAGCCCAGCCCGGTGACGACCAGCAATTCCTTGCGATCGGTAAGCAGGGTCTTGACCGCGGCGCGGCGCTCCAGCGTGCTCGTTGCGTTGGACATCACTTGCATCACTTGCTCTCCACCCACTTCTTGCGACCCAGCATGCGCTGGGAAATCAGCACCGCGATCTGGCGGTCGCCATCGAACGCCAAAGTCGCCGCGGCCGAGATCACTTCGGCGGCTTCTTCCGGCGTCTCGATCCGCAGCACGGTGACGCCCATAAGTTGAAACGCGCCGGGCGTGGCACTTCCCATCGGCACCTGCCACGGATTAAACTCGGCCCATTCGCCGCGCATCGTCACGATGGTCAGCAAGGGCAGGCGGCAGGAATTCATCAGCGAGAGCATGTTGATGCAATTGCCGACGCCGCTCGACTGCATCAGCAGCACGGCGCGGTCGCCGCCCAGCCACGCGCCGGCAGAAAGCGCGATGCCTTCTTCTTCGGTAGTGAGCACCGTCGTCTTGATGCTGCGATCGTCATGCGCAAGATTGATCAGCCGCGAATGGCCGGCATCCGGTACATAGGAGACCTGCTTTACGCCGGCTTCCTTCAACGTGTTGAAGATGTCGAGCGGCCAGTCGCGGCCGGGAGCGCCGCTTGCGTCGCTGGTGATTGCATCCATCAGGAGGTCTCGCGGTTCAAGGGATCAACTCGACCGCACCCTATGGCACCGCCACCCCTCGCCATCATCTCATCTGCTTCAGGCTGTCATGCCATTTCGTTATAGGTGGCGCGCCTGCAGCAATCTGCGCCGCAAACGGGCCCACGCGGTCCATCCGGCGCTATCGCGTTATTGAATACCATTCATAACGATAATCAAATGGCTAGGCCGTCCCGCACTTGCGCAGATGCAGCCAACCATAAAATGCACGGTCAAAACAACGCGGGTCGATTTCGATCACACGTCACGCCGGCAAATAATAAAGGGGAGGCGATGACGCAGCAATCCATCGACGCCAATGCGGCGACCATGCCAGAAGATACCAGCCTGATCGCCTTCTACAAGGACAAGAACGTGCCCGAGCGCCGCACGTTCTGGGCTTGTTTCGGGGGCTGGGGCCTCGACGGCATGGATTTCATGATCTATCCGCTGGTGTTCGGCACGATCATCACGCTGTGGGACGTCAGCAGCGCCAATGCCGGGCTGGCCTCGACCATGACCCTGCTGGCCTCGGCGTTCGGCGGCTCGATCGCCGGTAATATGTCGGATCGCATTGGCCGCACCCTGACGCTGCAGATAACGGTTGGCTGGTTCTCGTTCTTCAGCCTTGTCTGCGCCTTCGTGCAGGATTTCAATCAGCTTCTGATCGCCCGCACGCTGCTCGGTCTCGGGTTCGGCGGCGAATGGGCGGTCGGCTCCATCCTGATGGGCGAGATGGTGCGCGCGCAATATCGCGGGCGCGCGTTTGG
>JACMOT010000071.1 GCA_014377915.1 Tardiphaga sp. | reverse complement strand
ATCGAAGCTCGGGTCGCCAGTCTCGAAGCCGACGTAAAGAACATTCGTGAAAACGTCGGTGACATGAAGATCGCCCTCAGGGAGGCGGGAAAAGACCTGACCGATTTAAAGGTCAGTCAGGCCACCTTGACGGAGCGCATCGGCCACCTGCCCACGAAGAGTTATATCGGCTGGTGGATTTCTGGCGGGCTGACTGTCGCCGTTGCGGCTTTGACTGTGCTCTCGCGTCTCGGATGGCTCGTTGCGGCGACGCCAGAATAGAAATGCATTCGAACGCCAAATTCCATGACTGTTCAGATTTTGCCGATCGCCGCATCCCACATCCCCGGTTTCGGCCGGGCATTGGACATTGTTGCCCGAGAAAAGCGCTACCTGTCGTTTTTGGAAGGCCCGCCACCTGAAGCCGTTCGCGCGTTCGTGCTCGACAACATCGAGCATGGCCACCCGCAATTCGTAGCCTTGGCAGGGGATGAGAAACTTGTTGGCTGGTGCGACGCAAGGCCGAACAGCAAGCCGATCTATGCCCATAGCGCGACCCTCGGTATGGGACTGTTGCCGGAGTTTCGAGGGCGGGGCATCGGAACCCGGCTTATCCGGTCGACACTTGACGCGGCCCGCGTCAAAGGACTGCACCGGATCGAATTGACGGTCCGTGAAGCCAATGCCAGCGCGATCGCGCTCTACCGGAAAGTCGGATTCCTGACCGAGGGCATGCGCATGGATGCGGTGTGTGTCGATGGCAGCTACGAGAACGTCCTGTTCATGGCGCTGCTGCTTTAGCTGTCGGGGCGAGCCCCTATGGCAGCTTGTCGTAGCCTTCGCCGATCCCGTTCAGGCTGAGCGGGAAGCCGATGCCTTCTTCGGGGGTCTCGAAGATGATGAAGGTGGCGGTTTTGGCGGTGCGCAGCTGGCCGAGCAGCTTGTCGTCCATCACCACTTCGGCGACGCAGCCATTGGGCAGGCAGCGCACGAAGCCGGCGCGGCCGACGTCGACGTTGTCGAGTTTCAGCCCAAGGCCGGACGGCAGCAGCACGCCGAGCGGCGCCACCACCCGCATCAGCTTGCTCTTCTGATCGGCGGTCTTCAACACGATCACGGTCAGACCGGCATTGGAACGGTCCTCGGCTACCACGCTCTGAATCAGGGCGCATTGCTCGGCCTGGGCGCCGGGCGGGGTGTCGCAGCGGATCTGCCAGTCGCCATGCACCGAGCGTACCGCGCCCTGGGCGTGGGCGCCGGTCAAACTGGCGGACACCGCCACCAGGGCCAGGCATCCGAGCGCGATCCGGCGCCACGCTGCGACAATGCGGGCGTTGCGGCCCACGGTCGGCTTGTGCTGGAATTTCGAATGGCCCATCGGGGTCGATCCCTTGGCAGTGGTTTGGCAGAGCCTGCCGGCAAACAGGACTGATACGGCAATGACGGCGCCTTGAAGGCGTCCGCCACGGCGGCGCCCTGGCGGCGAATCAGCGGGCCGAATGGCCGTTCGCCTGTGCGTACAACGGACAATGCCGCTGTCAAGCGTCGTCGCCCGCTGAAGTGGTGGTTGTCACTGATTTAATGCGGGAATTGCGCTGCCGATGCAAGGCCCTGGAATGCATTTCGCGATCATCCATTACTGCATTGCGACAGCGCCCGAATTATGGTTTGAGAGGCTTGAATTCGACGCGTTCTAACCATCGGTCGGTGGCTGTTGTCAGGACGCGAACCGAACAGCATGTCGTGGCGACCTGCCGGAATGCTGAGTATTTACATGGGAGCGCGCGCGACATGAAGATGTCGAATGGCCAGATTGGCCACCGGTTGCTAGGTTTGGCGGTTATTGGGACCGGGCTCGCTCTGGGCGGTACCGCGTTCGCCGAGGTCATGGGTCAGCCCGCGCCCTGGGAATACAAGCTGCAGGCCGCCGCCACGCCGGTGATGGAGAACATCACATGGTTCCACAATTTCCTGCTCTGGCTGATCACCGGCATCACCTTGTTCGTGCTGGTGCTGCTGATCCTCGTGGTGGTCAAGTTCAACCACAAGAGCAATCCGGTGCCATCCAAGACCACCCACAACACCCTGATCGAGGTCGCGTGGACCCTGATCCCGGTGCTGATTCTGGTGGCGGTCGCGGTGCCGTCGTTCCGCCTGCTGTTTCTCGAGCTCGATATTCCGAAGGCTGACCTGACCATCAAGGCCACCGGCAAACAGTGGTACTGGACCTATTCCTACCCTGACAACGGCCCGTTCGAGTTCGACTCGCTGCTGGCTGCCGACAAGATGCCGCGCCTGCTCGCCGTCGATAATGAGGTCGTGGTGCCCGTCAACAAGGTTGTCCGTGTCCAGACCACTGCCGCCGACGTGATCCACTCCTTCGCGATGCCGTCATTCGGCATCAAGATCGACGCCATCCCCGGTCGCCTTAACGAGACCTGGTTCAAGGCGACCAAGGAAGGCATGTATTACGGCCAGTGCTCCGAACTGTGCGGCAAGGATCACGCCTTCATGCCGATCGCCATCCGGGTCGTCAGCGACCAGGAATTCGCGGCCTGGATCGAGACCGCCAAGAAGAAATATGCGACCAACCCGGCGAATTCCTACGCCGCGGCGACACCCGCGGCGCAGTGAGCCCGTCGGAGCCGCAAGGCTCCGGTCGGCTTGCGCACGAGCAAGATTTAGGGCGACGGGACCGCGAGGTCCAAAGACTGCCAAGAGACGACAAAGCAGGATTTGAAAATGGCAACGACCGCGGCAACACCGGTTCACGACGATCACGCCCATGATGATCATGCGCACGCCCATCCGACAGGATGGCGGCGCTACGTCTATTCGACGAACCATAAGGACATCGGCACGATGTACCTTATCTTCGCGATCTGCGCCGGCATCGTCGGCGGCATCATGTCGATCCTGATCCGCATCGAGCTGATGTATCCCGGCGTCCAGATCTTTAACGAGAGCCATACCTACAACGTGTTCGTGACCTCGCACGGCCTGATCATGATCTTCTTCATGGTGATGCCGGCGATGATCGGCGGCTTCGGCAACTGGATGGTGCCGCTGATGATCGGCGCGCCGGGCATGGCGTTTCCGCGCATGAACAATGTGTCGTTCTGGCTGCTGCCCGCCGCGCTGGCGCTGCTCGTGATCTCCACCTTCGTGGAAGGCGAGCCCGGTGCCAACGGCGTCGGTGCCGGCTGGACCATGTACGCGCCGCTGTCGACCTCGGGCCATCCGGGTCCGGCCGTCGACTTCGCGATCCTGGCGCTGCATCTGGCCGGTGCGTCGTCGATCCTCGGCGCCATCAACTTCATCACCACCATCTTCAACATGCGCGCGCCGGGCATGACCCTGCACAAGATGCCGTTGTTCGTGTGGTCGATCCTGGTCACCGTGTTCCTTCTGCTGCTGTCGCTGCCGGTTCTCGCCGGTGCCATCACCATGCTACTGACCGATCGCAACTTCGGTACGCACTTCTTCACCGCCGATGGCGGGGGCGATCCGCTGCTGTACCAGCATCTGTTCTGGTT
>JACMOT010000070.1 GCA_014377915.1 Tardiphaga sp. | reverse complement strand
ATCGAGGACGGCATCGCGCAATTCGCGAAATGGTACCGCGAATATCAGGGAGCGGTCAGCAGCGTCGCTTAGTTCCTGCCTTGCAAGGCCGCGGCCGGCCTTTGAGCTTCAAAGATTTTGATAGGTCTCGGTCGCACAGAAATGCGCGGCACCGACATGTTCCTGGCGCGCCACCGAATTGCGCGAAATATTGAACAGATAGGTTTGCTGCCCGATCGATCCGCCGGTCGCGCCATTGACGGTGGCGCGGATGCAACTGGTCCAGTCCAGCGCGGCGCGTCGGGGGGCCGAAAAGCTGATGTTCGAGGCGGCCGCGGACGGCAGAAAGAACTCGGCCATCTTGGTTTGCAACAGCACCCGCATGTCAGGCGCCGGTTCCGGGGCAGGGGGAGCGGAGGTCTTGGTCTTCAGGATGTCGGGGGCCCAGGAGACATTGGGGTCGATCGCGCAGCCGCACAGCGCCGCGGTGATGAACAATGAAAGGGCCAGTCTGATCATTTCAGCAGGCTAAAACCCGGCAGTGGGGCGGGCAATAGCGGAGATGTTTCAAAGCGCTTCGTCGATCGGCGGCTTGGTGCGAAACACCACGAAATGCGACATCGTGAAATTGACGACGAAGCTGGCCACGATCGCCACCAGCTTGGCGAACAGCACCGGCATGAAGTTCGACAGCACCACCAGGATGGTGGTGGTCACGATCACGCCGAGCACGCCCGAGCCGACAAAGCTGAGATAATCTTTTCGCCGCAATACCCGGCCTGATTCGGCCCGAAAGGTGATCATTGTGTTCATCACATAGGAGCCGGATACCGCGACCAGCCAGGCCAGCACATTGGCCGGCACCAGCGGCAGCTTCAGCACCTCATAGGCCAGGCTGAAAATGGCCAGGTCGACGACCGTATTGCCGAGGCCAATGACGCCAAAACTGATCATCTTGGCGACCATCGGATGCGACAGCCGGGTCTCGACGAATGCGGGCAAAAACAGCTTCATGGGTGGTAGCCGGTTCTCGATCAAGGCCGCTGTCTAGCAGCATCGGCCGGGCGAGTCCGGGTTTTCTGGCCCCGCGCCGCTCAGGCGCCGCGCTCGTCGGCGATCACCCGGCCATCATTGGGCAGCGATCCCGGCGCCACCAGCTCGACCGCGCCGCCGAGCTTGCTGATCGCCCGGAGGGTCCCGGAAACCGCGTCACGGAGCTCGCCAGCGCCGTTTTCGGCCTCTGCCAGCAGAGTCATGGCGTCGGTCTCGCCGTCGCGCGACACCACTAGGCGGAGCCGGCCGAGTTCCGGATGCCGGGCCGCGATCTCCGCGACCTGTTCTGGTCGTACGAACATGCCTTTCACCTTGGTGGCCTGGTCGGCGCGGCCCATCCAGCCCTTGATTCGCTGGTTGCTGCGGCCGCAGGCCGAGTGGCCGGGCAAAATGGCGCTGAGGTCGCCCAGAGCGAGGCGAATCCAGGGATGGTGCGAATCCAGCGAGGTCACCACGATCTCGCCGACCTCGCCGGGCGGCACCGGATCGCCGGTGCCGGGCCGGACGATTTCCAGGATCAGGTCCTCATTGACGATCAGGCCGTCCCGCGCGTGGCTCTCATAGGCGATGAAGCCGAGGTCGGCGGTCGCGAAGGTCTGGAAGGCGTCGACGCCACGGGCCAAAATCTCGTCCTGCAACGATTTTGGAAACGCCGCGCCAGAGACCATCGCGCGCTTGATCGAGGTGAGGTCGCGTTTCGCCGCCTTGCCGGCGTCGAGCAGGATCTTCAGAAAATCCGGCGTGCCGGCATAGGCGACCGGGCGATAGGCCTCGATCAGCTCGAGCTGCTGGTCGACATTGCCGGGGCCGGCCGGAATCACGGCACAGCCGAGCGCCCGTGCGGCCGAATCGAAGATGAAGCCGCCCGGCGTCAAATGATAGCTGAACGTGTTCAGCACCACGTCGCCGGCGCGAAATCCGGCCGCATGCAGCGCCCGCGCGCCGCGCCACGGGTCGGGATGTTTCGATTCCGGCTCGAAGATCGGCCCCGGCGAGGTGAACAGCCGGCCGAACGAGCCGGCTGGCGCGGTGACGAAGCCGCCGAAGGGTGGTTTTGCCTTGTGCAGCGCCGGCAGGTCCGACTTTCGCAAGATGGGCAATTTTGCCAGCGCGGCGGGGCTGACCACGGCCGCCGGGTTCACGCCCTTGAGGTGCAGCGCATAGGCCGGCGCCGTCATCGCATGGCGCAGGATGTCGGGCAGCCGCGAAAACAGATTGGCATGGCGATGCGACGGGTCGCAATTCTCGAGGCTGTCAAAGTGCTGGGGCATGGTCATAACCACCGTTTGCGACGTTTGAAGCTTTTCAGGTTCTTGAAGCTTTTACGCTGGTCGCCGGCGCCGCCGAGGTAAAATTCCTTCACATCCTCGTTGTCGCGCAATTCGTCGGCGCTGCCGTCGAGCACCACCTTGCCCTGTTCCATGATGTAGCCGTGGCTGGCCACCGACAGCGCGGCGCGGGCGTTCTGCTCGACCAGCAGGATGGTGACGCCGAGGTCGCGGTTGATCTTATGGATGATGGCGAATACTTCCTTCACCAGCAGCGGCGACAGCCCCATCGACGGCTCGTCCATCAGGATCATTTTGGGCCGGGCCATCAGCGCGCGGCCGATCGCCAGCATCTGCTGCTCGCCGCCGGAGAGATAACCGGCGAGGCCGGTGCGCTCCTTCAGCCGCGGAAAGTACTGATAGACCATCTCGATGTCCTGACCGACTTCCTTGTCGCGACGGGTGAAGGCGCCGAGCCGCAAATTCTCCAGCGAGGTCATGTCGGACACGATGCGACGGCCCTCCATCACCTGGAAGATGCCGCGGCGGACGATCTTGTCGGGATCGATGCCGTGGATGCGTTCGCCATTGAAAACGATCTCGCCGCGGGTAACCTCGCCGTCCTCTGTCTTCAACAGGCCGGAGATCGCCTTCAGCGTCGTCGACTTGCCGGCGCCATTGGCGCCGAGCAATGCCACGATCGCGCCCTGCGGCACCTCCAGGCTCAGCCCGCGCAGCACCAGGATGACGTCGTCATAGACGACCTCGATATTGCGGACTGACAGCAGGGGAGTGACTGCCGCGAATGCCGCAATTTTCGCCCCAGATTGAAGTGTCGTCTGCAAGTGACAATCTCCGAATTGGCGGTTCCAGCTCACCTCGCCCCGCTTGCGGGAGAGGTCGGAGCCTCGCGCCAGCGAGGCTTCGGGTGAGGGGACTCTCGAGTGAAACAGAAACTTCCCCTCACCCGGCGCGAACGACCTGCGGCCCTTCGCGCCACCCTCTCCCCGCAAGCGAGGTGAGGCAAGAAACGCGCTTCGCTCAGGCTACCAGCCAAACCATTCCGGCTTGCGCGGCAGGTCGACCGTCCTCACCTTCTCGAGCTTGATGCTGCCCTTCTTCATCAAATCGTTGAGGTCGCCATCGGTCGCCCCGCTCACTTTGGAACGGTAGAGATCCACCTTGGTGGTCGGGCGGTGGTCCTTGGCGGTCCAGGTCGAGGGATTGCAGACGCCTTCCATGCCGGCCGGCACCCAGTCGGCCTTCTGGTAGAAGCCCTTGGCGACATTTTCGCCGGTGGCGCCGCCGTTCTTGGCAGCCCAGTCGAGTGCTTCCTTCATGTACAAAGCGGTGCAGACGCCGGCGATGTAATGAACCGGGCGGTAGACCGTGCCGGTCGGGTCGGAAATTTTCGAGATTTCCATCACCGTCTTCATGCCCGGCGCGTCGCCGCCCCAGCTCACCGCCGTGCGCAGCGGGAAGATGACGCCGTCGGCGGCGTCACCGGCGGCCTTTGCCGCGTTCTCGTCCATGCCCCAGACATTGCTCATGAACTGGATGTCGACGCCGGCGCTCTTGCAGGCCTTCATCACCGAGATGTTGGAGGCCGCGGTATTGCCGAGATAGGCGTAATTGGCGCCGGCGCTCTTCAGGCTCAGGCACTGCGCGGAATAATCGCCCGGCGAAAGCGCGAACACCAGTGGTGGCAACACCTCGAAGCCGAGCTCGTTGGCTAAGGCTTCGCCCGCGGCCTTCGGTGCGTTCGGGTAGGGGTGATTGGCGCCCATATGGACATATTTCGGCTTGCCGGTCTTGCCCTTCGACTTCCAGTCCTCCGCCGCCCAGGTCAGCTCGGCACGCAGCGCATCCGAATAGCTCGGACCATAGAAGAAATTATACGGCGCGGGCTTGGCTTTCCCGCCAGCGCCGGTCGGATCGGTCAAGGCCGCGGAATAGGATCCGGAAATATCCGGGATCTTGTCGGCGGCCAGAAAACCGGTCAGCGCCTCGGTGTCGGCGGTGCCCCAGCCCATGATCGCCGCGACTTTGTCGGCGCCCGACCACTTCTTGTACAGCGCGATCGCGCGCGGCACCTGGTAGCCGTAATCGACGGTGTCGATATTGACCTGCTTGCCGCCGATGCCGCCATTCTTGTTGATCCAGGCATAGGTATCCGCGACGCCCTGGCCATAGGGCGTGCCGACGTCCGAGGTGCCACCTGAATAATCGGCGAGATGGCCGATCGCGATCTGCGCCTGCGCCGTGGCGCTGGCGCCCACCAGCAACAGTACCATGGATGCAGTGCCTAACAGCGATTTCATCGACATGAGCAATTCTCCCTGTATTTTTGTTTTATGGTCGCAGTCTAGCCAGTCTTGTTCCAACCTCAATGCGAAAACGGGTAGAGTTTCCAGTAGGTCTTGATCTGTCGCCAGCGATGCGCGAGCCCGTCGGGCTCAAAGATCAGAAAGGCGATGATGATCAGCCCGATCGCGATCTCGCGCAAAAATGTGATGTTGTTGTTGAGCTGCAACGCGCGGTCGATCGCGCCGCCTTTCAGCTCGGCAGAGATCCACTCCATCGATTCCGGCAGCAGCACCACGAAGGCCGTCCCCATCAGCGTGCCCATGATCGAGCCGGTGCCGCCGATGATGACCATCGCCAGAAAGAGAATCGAGCGCTCGATGCCAAAGCCCTCGTTGGAGACGACGAGCTGGTAATGCGCATAGAGCGCCCCGGCAATGCCGGCGAAGAACGCCGCCAGCCCGAATGACAGCGTGCGATATTTGGTGAGGTTGATGCCCATGATCTCGGCCGAGAGATAATGGTCGCGGATCGCCACCAGCGCGCGGCCATCGCGCGAGCGCATCAGATTGGTGACCAGCAGATAGCTCGCCACCACATAGGCCAGTACGACGTAGAAATATTGCCGGTCGCCGCGCAGCACGTAGCCGAAGATCGAGAACGGGCTGGCCATGGCCGGGACCGAACCGCCCGAGAACCAGTCGGCGCGGGCGAAGAAATCCAGCAGGATATATTGCGCGGCCAGCGTGGCGATGACGAGGTACAGCCCCTTCAGCCGCGCCGCCGGCAGACCGAAGATCAACCCGACAATGGCGGTGACGACCCCGGCCATCGGGATCGAGAAAAACACCGGGATCGGTGTCGTGTTGGAGATGTAGGCCGAGGTGAACGCCCCGAACAGGAAGAACGCGGCGTGACCGATCGAGATCTGCCCGGTGAAGCCGACCAGGATGTTGAGCCCGAGCGCTGCGATGCCGTAGATGCCGATCTGGATCAGCACGCTGAGCCAGTATTCGCTGAATAATTGCGGCGCAAAACAAATCAGCACCACGCCCAGAACCGCCGCGTTGCGGCTGGCCTTTGTCGGGAAGATCGTGGTGTCGACCGCGTAGCTGGTGCGGAAGTCGCCGGAGGGAATCAGCGAGGGACTTGCCATGGATCAGACTCGCTCGATGTCGCGGGTGCCGAACAGGCCGTAAGGCTTGATCATCAGGATGATGATGAGCACGTAGAACGGCGCGATCTCGTACAGATTGCCCCAGTGCAGATATTCCGAGTCGACGAACTGCGCGACATTCTCCAGCACGCCGATGATGATGCCGCCGATCACCGCGCCGCCGACCGAATCCAGCCCGCCGAGGATCGCCGCCGGAAATACTTTTATTCCGTAGATTGAAAGTCCGGACGATACGCCGTTGACCACCGCGACGACGACGCCGGCCACCGACGAGACCATCGCCGAGATGGCCCAGGCCATTGCGAATACGGTTTTCACGGAAATACCGAGCGACTGCGCCACCTGCTGGTTGAACGCGGTGGCGCGCATCGCAAGGCCCCATTTCGACACCCGGAAGAACCACGCCATGCCGAACATCATCAGCACCGAAACCACGAGGCTCATCACATAGACGGTCTGGATCTGCAATCCTGCGAAGGATACCGACTGGCTGGTAAAGACGCGCGGAAACGGCTGTGGGCTGACGCCATAGATCCATTTCAGTGAGGCCTGAAACACGGTGGAGAGTGCGATCGTCACCATGATCACCGAGATGATCGGCTCGCCGATCATCGGCCGCAGGATCACGATCTGGATCGCGATGCCGAACGCGAACATGAACACCAGCGTCATCGGCATGCCGAGCCAGAACGGCACCTGATATTTGGTCAGCAACGTCCAGCACACCCAGGCGCCGATCAGCAGCAGCTCGCCCTGCGCGAAATTGACGACCTGCGTGGCCTTGTAGATCAGCACGAACGACATCGCGACCACGCCGTACAGCGTGCCAACCACGAGGCCATTGACGAGAAGCTGGAGCAGCAAATGGGTATTCATGATGAAGCGCCGATGGGAGCTACGAGTATCCCCTCTCCCCTTGGGGGGGAGGGGGCCTGAGCGAAGGGAAGGCGGGAGAGCGGGAGCCACGAGCGCGAACGGAGCGTGT
>JACMOT010000069.1 GCA_014377915.1 Tardiphaga sp. | reverse complement strand
TCGCGGACGCGCAGCCATATTTCCAAATGTACCCCAGGGAGAAACTCGCGTGACGGCTAGCAGCAAGGCCGATACCATCCGCGCTTTCGCAATACCGAGTTCGTCGTGTTCGACGGCGATCGCATTCGAAGCATCGACGTCTATTTCGGCGCGACCTATCAGGGCGATGAATTCGTCGCGCAGGCGACCTCGTCGTGATGGCGAATTAATCCGCATGTGATGTCGGGGCAGCCACGTCCGGACCGTCTTGTCATAGGGCATCCGTCGGGCGGATGATCCCACAGCCTTTTGAGAGAGAGCAAGCAATGCGTTTCATGGTGATCGTGAAGGCCAGCAATGACACCGAAGCCGGCGTGATGCCATCGACGGAGATGCTGACCACGATGGGCAGGTTCAACGAAGAGATGTTCAAGGCCGGCGTGATGCGGGCGGGCGAGGGACTGCATCCGACGTCGAAAGGCGCGCGCATCAAATTTGCCGGCACGGAGCCCAAGGTGACCGAGGGTCCGTTCGCCGTCACGGCCGATCTGGTCGCCGGCTTCTGGCTGATCGAGGTAGCGTCGAAGGACGAGGCGATCGCCTGGATGAAGCGGGCGCCGTTCGACGGCGGCGCCGAGATCGAAATCCGCCAGATCTTTGCGCCGGAGGATTTTGGCGAGGCGCTGACGCCGGAACTGCGCGACCAGGGGGAAAGGTTGCGCGCGTCGGAGTTGGGCAGATAGCTGTCCCGGCAGGGTCGCGCGACCGGATCGACGGCGTTTGGCGCTGCCACATTGTGGCCGCAAGAATTTTTGGTGGATGCGAATTCCCGCACCAAGTTTTCAGGTCTTGCGGCCGAATTTAGGCAGCGGGAACTAGTGACCTCGCGGCCCGGCTCATGTAAAAGCCCTTCACATGAGCTGGCGCAAGGACGACCGCCGCGCCGAGCGCGGCTATCATCACGGCAATCTAAAAGAGGCGCTGCTGCAGGCGGCGCTCGGGCTGATCGCCGAAAAGGGCCCGGCGGGCTTCACTTTCGCCGATGCCGCGCGATCCGCCGGCGTCAGCGCCGCCGCGCCCTACCGGCATTTTCGCGATCGCGACGATCTGCTCGCCAGCATCGCGCAGCGCGGCTTCGAGCAGTTCGAGGCGACCCTGACCGCGGCCTGGGACGATGGCCGGCCGGACACGGTCACGGCGTTCGAGCGGGTCGGAAAGGCCTATCTGGAATTTGCCCGCACCGAACCGGCGTTCTATTCGGCGATGTTCGAATCCGGAATTCCCGCCGATGCCAATCCGTTGCTGATGGCGGCCGGCGAACGCGCTTTCGGCGTGATCCGGGCCGCCGCCGAGCGGCTCGCGGCGCTGACGCCGCCTGGGGTGGCGCGACCGCCGGCGCTGATGATGGCGCTGCATATCTGGTCGCTGGCCCATGGTGTCGCGTCGTTGTTCGGCCGCGGCGACGCCGCGCGCCGCAAGCTGCCGATGCCGCCCGAGGACCTGCTCGAGGCCGGCGTACTGATCTATTTGCGCGGTTTGGGATTTCCGACCGATCGCCGGCCGCCGCCAGCGCCGGTTCCGGAGGCCGACGACAGGCCGGCCGGCCCGTGGGGCAAGGCGGCAAAATAATTCGATCATCGCCCGCCCCGGATATCTTGACAAAATCAGCCTTCGGTTTAGGTATGTAAATGTTATTTACATTCACCGACGGCATGGCGCCGTCCATGGAGAGGCAAATGGCCAACGCTGCGGACCTCAATCGCTGGGACTACCCCGACGATCGGCAGATGTCCTACCGGACGCAATCGCCTTGGCGCATTGCACTGATCGTACTGGGTTTCATCGTGTGGTGGCCGGTTGGCCTCGCACTTCTTTTCTTCACGCTTGGGAGCAGGAAAATGGGTTGCTGGGATCATGGCGATCGGTTCGCCAACAAGATGGAGCGCATGCAGCACAAGATGGAGCGGATGCGCGGCCGGATGGAGCGTCGCGGCTTCAACTTCGGCGGCTTCGGCCCGCCGAGCTCCGGCAACCGCGCCTTCGACGAATACCGCGTCGAAACGCTGCGCCGCCTCGAGGAAGAGCAGCATGAATTCAAGGACTTCCTGGATCGGCTGCGCCACGCCAAGGACAAGGAAGAGTTCGACCAGTTCATGGCCCAACACCGGCCGCGGCCGACGCCGCCGAGCGACACCCAGCCGCAGGGCTGAGGCAACCGGGACAGGCTTCGCCGCGGGCGATTCTGATCCCTCTTGAGAGACCGCACGGACCGCCCATCTGCCTGACAGATGGGCGGTTTCGTTTGAGGGGCACAGCGGGCCGGCCGAACAAGCGAATTCCGCTTCATTTCTCCGTGTAAAGCCCCTTTGGTAACTCTCCGTTAACCACGATTAGCGTCTGGTAAAGCCTGCAAAAGGGGGCAAGCCCTCGTTTTGACATGTTGGCAGGGGAATCAAGGCCCGGCTCGGGATGAGCCCCTCATGCGACATGACAAGGTATGCGCTGGCGTCCACGCCGCGCCTGACGCGTGGCCGCCACCGGCATCGACAAGCCGCTGGTTTGAATGGAATTTTTGCGTTGAGAGGATACCGCCTATGAACCCGGCCGATGTGGCGCAGTCAGCCCTGCCGCTCGCTTCTTCCGACGTCTCGCTGGTTGCGCTGTTCTGGCAGGCTCACTGGATCGTCAAGGCGGTCATGATGGGCCTGCTCGGCTGTTCCGTGTGGGTGTGGGCGATCGCGATCGACAAGATCTTCCTGTTTTCGCGCACCAAGCGCGCCATGGACCGTTTCGAGCAGGCGTTCTGGTCCGGCGAGTCGATCGAGGATCTGTATCGCGCGCTGTCCACCAAGCCGACGCAGTCGATGGCGGCGTGTTTTGTCGCGGCGATGCGCGAGTGGAAGCGCTCGTTCGAGAGCCAGGCGCGCTCGTTCACCGGGCTGCAGATGCGGATCGACAAGGTGATGAACGTCTCCATCGCACGCGAGGTCGAGCGGCTGGAGCGCCGGCTGCTGGTGCTGGCCACCGTCGGTTCCGCCGGCCCCTTCGTGGGCCTGTTCGGAACCGTCTGGGGCATCATGTCGAGCTTCCAGTCGATCGCCGCGTCCAAGAACACCTCGCTCGCGGTAGTGGCGCCCGGCATCGCGGAGGCGCTGTTCGCCACCGCCATCGGCCTTATCGCCGCCATACCCGCCACTATCTTCTATAATAAGTTCACGTCCGAGGTGAACCGCCAGGCCCAGCGCCTGGAAGGTTTCGCCGACGAATTCTCGGCGATCCTGTCGCGCCAGATCGACGAGCGCGTCTGAGGACGATGACCTTGAACCTGACAGCGGGCATTCGATCATGGGCATGAATATGGGCGGAGGCGGTGGCGGCGGACGACGAGGTCGTCGTCGCGCTAACGTCATGGCCGAGATCAACGTTACCCCGATGGTCGACGTCATGCTGGTGCTGATGATCATCTTCATGGTCTCGGCGCCGATGCTAACCGTGGGCGTGCCGCTCGACCTGCCGCAGACCCAGGCCAAGAGCCTGGAGCAGGACAAGACGCCGCTGCAGCTATCCGTTGATATCAAGGGAAAGATCTTCATCAATGACACCGAGGTGGAGATGAACGATCTGATACCGAAATTGAAGGCCATCACCGACGCCCGTGGTGGAGTCGATGAGCGTATTTTCATGCGCGCGGACAAGAAGGCCGATTATGGAACCGTGGCCCGCGTGATGGGCCAGTTGTCCGGCGCCGGTTTCAAGCGGCTGGCGCTGGTAACCGAGGTGGAGCAGGGGACCTGAAGGTGAAGGTCGACAAGACACTCGCGGCATCCGTGGCCCTGCACGTGCTCGTGCTGGGCTGGGGACTCGTGTCTTTCTCGTCGAAGGCCTTCGTCTCTATTCCGGAAGACTCGCTTCCCGTCGACATCATCTCCGCCGATCAACTCGCCAAGGTCACCGCCGGCATCAAGTCCGGCAAGAAGGAAATCAAGGCGCCGCTGGTCGAGAAGGTCGCCGAGGCCAAGCCGCTCGACGACACCGTCGGCAAGATCACCGAGAAGGCGCCGGTCGTGACTGAAACCACGCCGCCGCCGCAGCCGAAAACGGAAGACAAGGCCGCCGCCGAGGCCGCCGCGCAAGCCGCCGCCGCTGCCGCCGCTGCCAAGGCGGGAGCCAAGGCCGCGGCGGACTCCAAGGCCAAGGCGGATGCTGCGACCGAGGCGAAGATAGAGGCTGAAGCGCTGGCGCAGGCCAAGGCGGTTTCCGAAGCCAAGGCCCAGGCGGACGCCAAGGCAAAGGCCGACGCGCAAGCCAAGGCCCAGGCCGATGCCAAGGCAAAGGCTGACCCGCAAGCCAGGGCGAAGGCCAAAGCCGAGGCAAAGGCCAAGTCTGACGCCGACGCAAAAGCCAAGGCCGAAGCCCAGGCGACGATGGAGGCCAAGAAGCCCGAGCGCACCTTCGACCAGTCGAAGATCGCGGCCCTGCTCGACAAGCGCGATCCGAGCCGGAACGCGGCGACTGGCGAAACGTTGAATTCAAACGCCGCCCTTGGCCTGTCGAAGGGCAAGGCCGCGGATAATTCCGCGACCTGGGGGGCGATGTTCAAGTCGCAGGTAGAGCGCTGCTGGAAGAAGCCCTATGGCGGTATCGAAGCGCAGATGACCGAAGCCATCTTCAGCGTCAAACTGAAGCAGGACGGCTCGCTGGAGGCCACGCCGCAAAGCGTCAGCAGCCCGTCCACCCCGTATTTCCGCGTCTACCAGGAAAGCGCCCTGCGCGCGATCATCGAATGCCAGCCGTACAAGCTGCCGGCGGCCTATTTCGATGAATGGAAGTTTTTCGAACCCGTCTTCACCGAGCGCCGGTCATGAGCCTGTCTGCCGCATTGCCGATCGTCGATATCCAGCACAGCCTGCAACAATGACCGACAAGAATGGATTGCCTTCAATGTTGTTTCGCCCCAGTCGCCGACAGATTATCTCCGGAATGGCATCGACGGGCCTGCTGATCGGTGCGGGCGGCCGCACGGCTCTTGGTCAGGCGCGGGTGCAAATTACCGAAGGCAATGTCGCCCCGCTGCCAATCGCGATTCCGAATTTCGTCGCCGGGACAGCCGCCGACAACGAGGTCGGCGTCGGTGTCGCCCAGGTGATTACCAACAATCTGAAGCGCAGCGGCTTGTTCGCGCCAATCGATCCCGCGGCCTTCATCGACAAGGTCACCAGCATCGATACGCCACCGCAGTTCCAGAACTGGAAGACCATCAATGCCCAGGCGCTGGTGACCGGCCGCATGACGCGTCAGCCCGACGGACGGCTGAAGGCCGAGTTCCGGCTGTGGGATGTCGCCACCGGCCAGCAGCTCACCGGCCAGCAATATTTCACCTCGCCGGAATATTGGCGCCGCATCGCCCATATCATTTCCGACCAGATCTACGAGCGCCTCACCGGCGAAAAAGGCTATTTCGATAGCCGCGTCGTGTTTGTCGACGAAACCGGCGCCAAGGAACGCCGCGTCAAGCGCCTGGCGCTAATGGACCAGGACGGCGCCAATGTGCGCTACCTCACCCGCGGTGCCGATCTGGTGCTGACGCCGCGATTCTCGCCGTCAACGCAGGAAATTACCTATATGGAGTTCGGGCAGGGCGACCCCAAGGTCTACCTGTTCAACATCGAGACCGGACAGCGCGAGATCGTCGGCAATTTTCCCGGCATGTCGTTCTCTCCGCGCTTCTCGCCGGACGGTCAGCGCGTCATCATGAGCTTGCAGCAGGGCGGCAACTCCAATCTGTTCGTGATGGATCTGCGTTCCAAATCCACCACGCGGCTGACCGACACTCCCGCGATCGATACCTCGCCGTCCTATGCGCCGGATGGCAGCAAGATCTGTTTCGAATCTGATCGCGGCGGCAAGCCGCAGATCTATACGATGGCCGCCACCGGCGGCCCGGCCCAGCGTATCTCGTTTGGCGATGGCAGCTACTCGACGCCGGTATGGTCGCCGCGCGGTGACTACATTGCCTTCACCAAGCAGGGCGGCGGCCAGTTCTCAATCGGTATCATGAAGCCGGATGGCTCCGGCGAACGTCTGTTGACCTCCGGCTACCACAATGAAGGTCCGACCTTCGCGCCGAATGGTCGTGTCATCATGTTCTTCCGTGAGCCCGGCGGCGCCGGCGGCCCGTCGCTGTTCACTGTCGATGTTTCCGGACGCAATGAATTGAAAGTACCAACGCCCGGCTTCGCGTCGGACCCGGCGTGGTCGCCATTACTGTCGTAAACAAACTATTTACGACGCCGGTTAAGGATTTCCACAGCGCGGAATAGTGCTGCGGCAAAATTTGCCTACTACCCTGAAATTACAGCAAATTCCGCACATTTTAAGCGACGTTCAATATCCGGTTAACGATGTTCCCTTAAGAAGGTTTCACGACCCGCGGGTATCTTCGAGCGTCGTACATCGAACGAACGGCGCGTGCTGATGCGATTGATTGAGCCCGAGACAGACGCTGACGAAAAGATGCTGCCGCCCAGTATCTATGCCGCGTTGGTCAACTCTCTATTCCAGAACGCCGCGCCGGCCCTGGCCGGAACGCTTTGCGCTGCCGTCGGCGCGGTCATGACCGTCTGGAAAACCGGCCACGTC
>JACMOT010000068.1 GCA_014377915.1 Tardiphaga sp. | reverse complement strand
CTGACCAGCCGCATCTCCAGCATCGTGTCCATGGACGATGTCGGCTCGTCGAGCAGCAGCACTTTCGGATTTCCGAGCAGGACCCGGGCGAGCGCCACGGACTGGCGTTCGCCCTCGGACAGCTTTTTGCCACGCGGACCAGTCACATGCCGTAGCCCTGCGGATGCCTGGCGGCAAAATCGGCAATGCCCGTCAACCGCATCATCGCGGCGAAGTGCTCGCGGTCCAGTTCGCCCTGCCCCAGACAGATATTCCGCATCAGCGTGTCATCGATGAGTCCGGCGGTCTGCCCCATATAGCCCAGCGCCTGGCGCAGATCCGCCGGCACATACTGCCGAACGTCGAAATCATCGAGCAACACCGCCCCCCTGTCGAGTTCGGCCAGCCGTGCGATCACCCGTAGCAGCGTGCTCTTTCCCGACCCGGAACGACCGACGATCGCGACCCGTTCGCCCGGACGAATCGAGGTCGAGACATTGTCGAGTTGCGGCGAGCTCTGACCGGCATAGGCATACGACACGTTGTTGAGTCGCAACTCGCAACTTACCGGTGCGCGCAGCGCGCCGCTGCTGTCGCCGGCCTGCTCGCTCTGATACTGGGCATCGCGCATCAACAATTTCAGCATCCCCCGTCCCTGCATCATGCGGTGAATGACAGAAATGAGTTGCCCGATCGGGCCAATGATGCGGCCGACCAGAAGGGAACAGGTGGAGAGTCCGCCCACGGTCATGCTGCCCCTGGAGACTTCATAGGCCCCGATGATCAGCACCGTGGCCACCATCATCTGGCCAACGGTGGCGCTGGCATAAGCCGCCAGACCCTGCCATAGCCGGACCACATGCGAGCTATAGGCAAATTCGTCAAACACTCGCTCGAAGCCGTTCAGCACGTTGAGCTCGGTGCGCGTCACCTTGATGGTCTCGAGAACCTCGACCGTCTCGGTCAGCCGGTTGGCCTGAAGCTGCGCCAGGGCGGCCGAGCGCACATGTTCGGCCTCAGCCCCGATGTTGCTCCAGTGGTGCACGGCGGCGAGAACGCTGATCCCCAGGATCGGCGCCAGCACAACCGCTCCGCCATTGAGCCAGAGCAGAGCGAACACCAGAAGCAGAAACGGCACATCGACCGCGACGCCCGTCACCAGCTGCGGCACCAATTGGGTCATGCCGTCCAGATTGCGCAGCCGAAGCGCGATGGCACCCGCCGAGCGCGGCGCCTCGGACATTCTGGCTTCGAGCAATTTGCGCATCACGGAGGCCTGCAGCGCGGCGCTGGCCGCACTCGCCAGCGCATCCTGGATCTTGAGGCGGACCCAGCGGACTGCGATATCCGCCGTCAGCGCCAGCATCACGCCAATGGAAATCGCCCACAACGTGTCGAATGCCGAATGCGGAATCACCCGGTCGAAAATCAGTCCCGAATAGATCGGAAGCGCGAGCAGCATCAGATTCGAGAACGCCGCGGCGACGAGCAACTGCACCACCAGCTTGCGATAGCGCGCCGTCATGAAACTCAGGATGCCGCGCACCGGATCGACCGAGTCGGGCCCCGCCAGATCCGACACCAACTCCGCGATATTCCCGACCGGCGCCGAACCACGCGGCCGCACCAGAAAAACCGTCCCGGCTTCCTCAGCCGCCAGCGCGTCCTTGTCGATCAGATAATTTTTGCCGCCATGGCGCGCCACGAAGGCGCGGCCCTGCCGCGCCAGCAGCATCCGCCCCATGCCGTCATTGGTGAGCATCACCGCCGGCAGGTCTTCCGCAACCAGGGAAGCAATCGGCCGGTTTTCGAACAGAATTTCGATATCGTTGACTGCCGCGAAGGACACCAGCGCTTCTGGACTGTCGATATGGCGCACAGGCTCCGATTGGCGCGCCGGCTCGCCATGCTGCGCCCGCCAGACCGATGAAATTTCGACCAGCAGTCGAGCCAGCAAATCGGGCGGCGGCAGTTTCGAGACGTCAAGCCGTTCGGGATCGCGCTCCCCGCGCAAGCCGATGCCGCCGAGTTTCTGGAGTCCGGCGTCAAATCCCTCGGAAACAAGCGCTAAATTGAATCTTCTCAAAAACATCGAGTACCACCACGCACCCAATATACGGCGCTGTAAAAAGCTATTTTATTAAGCTTAATGGTGCGTAAACCGTTTCCGGTATCAATGGATCAGCTGTTCCAACCCGCGAGCCATTCTTGCATCCCCTTCGCACAACTCGCGCTGCCGGCGCCACGACAGTACAGCTGGGGCGCCTGGAAGCGGGCGATCCCGCCGACGCCGCGGCGCGCATCACGCCGGCGCAACCCGACGCGGAGCGACCCGCGCCATTTCCGCGCCGGATCGACCGCATCGCCACCGAGGCCCAGGGCCGGTTCGTGATCATCATCGGCGCCTGCACCGCGCTAGCCCTGCTGTGGTCGATGATTGTGCAGATCGACAAGGTGACGCGCGGCTCGGGACGCATCATCACGCAACAGATGAAACAGGACGTGCAGCATCTCGAAGGCGGCATCGTCGCCGAGATCCTGGTGCGCGAAGGCGACACTGTCGTCGCCGGCCAGCCGCTGATGCGGGTCGAGAACAGTTTCTTCAAATCCGAACTGGCGCAGGCGGCCATCGAACAGGGCGCCAAGCGCATCCGACTGCTGCGTCTCGACGCCGAGACGACCGGCGCCAAGGCACTGAAATTCCCGCCCGAGGTGTCGAGCGCGAGCCAGCAGGTGATCGACAACGAGATCTCCTTGTTCCGGCGCCGGCAGACCAATTTGAACGAGCAGCTTTCAATCCTGGTGCAGCAGCAGCGGCAGAAGGAAATCGAACTGTCGGAACTACGCTCCCGCCAGCCCTCGGTGACGCGCGAACGTCAGATCTCCGAAGAACGGCTGGTCAGCCTGCAGAAGCTGACGGCGGCCGGGGCCGCGTCGGTCAATGAGCGCCTGGAGGCGGAACGCGTCGTGCAGCAGGCCGTCACACGACTCTCGGACCTCGCGCATGAGATCCCACGCGCCGAGGCCGCGCTGTCGGAAATCGAGCAGCGCAAGGCCGAGGCGATTTCGCGCTTCCAGGCCGAGGCCGAAAAGGAACGCGGCCAGACCTCGACCGACCTCGAGAAACTGACCAAGAGCATCGAGGCGCTGCAGGACCGTATCCGGCGATCCGACGTCGATGCTCCGGTGGGCGGCATCATTAACAAGCTCAATGTGACGACCATCGGCGGCGTGGTGAAGCCTGGCTTCTCGCTCGCCGAAATCGTACCGGCCGGCGGCTCGATCGACGTCGAGATGAAACTGTCGCCGGCCGACCGCGCGGATGTATGGCCCGGGCAACGTGCGATCGTGAAGGTCAGCGCCTATGAATATTCGGTCTATGGCGGGCTCAGCGCCCGCGTCGCGGATATTTCACCGGACGCGCATCAGGATGAACGCGGCGTTCCGTATTTCCGGGTTCGCCTGGAAGCCGATGCCGGAGCGCTCGGCCCGGATCACCCGGTGCTGCCGGGCATGGTGGCGGATGTCGATGTCATTGGTCAACGCCAGAGCGTTTTTGGCATGATCCTGAAACCGCTTCGCCGGTTGAAGGACAACGCGCTGCGGCAGTGACGGGCGCATGTCACCCTCAACGACGGCGTGCCCTGACTGGTCCGATGCCGCATGGCGCGGGAAACATACACGCGTGTCAGGCCACCAGCGCCACATGCGCGACGAGGTTGGTATGCAACGCATCGTCGTAGATGGTGTAGTTGGTGGTATTGCCAACCACCGCCGTCGAGTAATTGGCCGACGCATCGGTGATGTTGAAGACGTCGCCGGCATCGACACGCAAGGTCAGCGTATTGGCCGCGCCGCCGTCGATCTGGCTAATCTGGCTGCCGGAAAAATTCAACGACGCGTTGACGCCGCTGGCCGTGAAGTCGATCGACTGGACATTGGTCAGCGAGGCCAGCAATTCGGTATCGGTAATCGTTCCGGAGCCGGCGGCGATATTGACCGAATTACTGCCAGTGCCTCCATTGATGGCGGTTCCGAGATTTAGCGAGGACTGGTCGACGAGGAAGAGGTCATCCCCTGCTCCGCCGAACAGGTGGTCGAGACCGCCGCCGCCATCGATCGTGTCATTGCCGGCACCGCCGGTCAGGGTATTGGCCCCCGACGAGCCGGTGATCGTCAGCGCCGATGACAGCGCGGAGCCGTCGACATTGCTGAAGTTGGAAACGGCGGTCGAGTCGCTCAGGGTCTGGTCCGCATTTCCGAGATTGACGCCGACGGCCGTGCTCAGCTTCAGCGTGTTGACGCCGCTACCGCCGTCGATTGACGTCTCGGTCCCGTGGTAAGCGACCGTATCATTCCCCGCCGCGGCGTTGATGGCGTCCGCGCCGCCATTCCCATCGATGGTGTCATTGCCGGAGCCTGCCGTGATGCTGTTCGCACTTGATGACCCGGTGATCGACAGGCCGGAGGAGAGGCTGGACGCATCAACATTGCTGAAATTGGACACGTTGGTCGTGTCGCCGGACGTCTGATCCGCGTTGCCAAGATTAACGGTCGCCGCGCTGGTCATAACCAGCGTATTGGTGTCGCTGCCACCATCGATGGAGACTTCAGTTCCGTGATAGCTGACGGTGTCGTCGCCCACGCCCGCGACAATCACGTCCGCGCCACCTCCACCGTCGATACTATCATTGCCCGCGCCGCTCGTGATCGAGTTTGCCGACGACGACCCGGTGATGGTGAGCGATGAACTGATCGATGATGCGTTGACGTGCTCGAAGTTCATCACATTGGTCGTGTCACCGACCGTTTGGTCGGAACCGACGGCGGCGAGGTTGATCGAGGTAATTCCGCCGCTCGCCGCCAGGATCAGCGTGTCCGCGCCGGCGCCGCCGTCGATCGAAGTCTCGGTACCATAATAGGTCACCGCGTCGTTGCCGAGCCCCGCGATAATCACATCGGCGCCGCCGGCGCCGT
>JACMOT010000067.1 GCA_014377915.1 Tardiphaga sp. | reverse complement strand
TATAGAGCGTGAGCTGGACGAGCCGGTAAACGAAGGTGGCGACGACGCCGCGGCCCCCCAGCGGCGCCAGGCATTGGCGCGAGGTCGAGACCTCGCGCGTCACCTTGATCGGCGCATCCAGCGCGCTGGAGATGTCGATTTCGAAAAAGCTTTCGAGAAAGACGTTGTCGCCCCAGTGCTCATGCACCAGCGGCGAGCCCGGCTCGCGCGCCTGGCGCATGTCATGCACGGCGGGCAATTCCTCGAGATCGAGCGTCACCGACGCCGCGATGTCCTCGGCTTCCGCGCGCGTCGCTGCCACGCACATCGCCACCAGCTCGCCAACCTGGCGGATCTTGCCGGTGGCCAGGATCGGCTGTTCGGAGATCTTGAAACCCGGCAGACCGGTGACCGCGCGGATCGGCTGGATGCCGGCGAGATCGGCTGACGTGAACACGACGTCGCGATAGCGCTCGGGAATATGGATCGCGCGGATTCGCGCATGCGCCACCGGGCTGCGGACGAAGGCGACGTCCTGCAATCCGGCGAGGCGGATGTCGGCGACGAACTGGCCGCGGCCACGCATCAGCCGATCGTCTTCCTTGCGCGGCACGCGCGCGCCGACGCCCTGCTTTCCGGCAGGCGCGTCAGAAGACAAGTCGCGCGTATCGCGCATGGTCGGGCCCCGCCTCTACTGGAGCGATAGCCGCTTACGCGGCGACCGCCTCTGGGAGAATCGCCGCCACCGCGTCATGGCGCACGCCGGCACGCAGGCAGAACAACGGCTGCATCAGGCCGTCCGCGACCACTTCGGTATTCTCGTTGTCACGCAGGATGTAGCGACCGGGCCTGGTGGTGATCACCGAGACATCGGCATCCATGCCGACCTTCAACGAACCCACCGTGTCGGACAGACCTATCATCTTCGCCGGGTTCGACGTCACCATCGGCACCACCTGCTCCAGCGTCAGGCCGAGCGCCATCATCGAGCTCATCGCCTGCACCAGGCTGAACTTGGCCTGGCCGGCGAACGGATGGTTCTCCTCGTCTTCATGCTGGTCCGGCGTGCCAGCCGGCGCGGGAACGTGGGTATTGTAGCCGTGGATGTCGGCGCCGAGCGTGTTCGGCACGATGCCGGCGGCGATCGCCTTCTTCGCCAGCCGATAGGAAAAGTGACTGCCATGGCCGACGTCGATCTTGAGGCCGCGATCGATCGCCGCCCGGATCACCGGATGCACCTCGCCCTCGCGGTTGACGAAGCCGCCGGGATGCCGCGTGAACGGATGCGCCAACACGTCGCCCTCCTTGAGCAGCGGGATCACGCGCTCCAGAATCGTATCGACATCCTCGCCATTGGTGCCGCTTTCCGGCAGGCCCCAGAGCTGGCCGAAATGCACATAGACCGGCAGCTTGGTCTGCTTGCCGATCTCCGAGGCCATTTCCAGCACGCGAATGCCCCAGCGTGCGAATCCGCCGATCTCGGCATGCGCCTTGATGCCTCGCACCAGATCGAGATTGGCCATGGCGGATTTCACGGTGGCGTCGATGTCGACACCGTCCGGGCTGTACAGGTTGGGATAGAAATGGCCTTCGAGGCCGCCGACCAGATAGGCCGACAGGAAGGCATAGACGCGCGACTTGGCGGGCTCGGCGATGAAGTGGCGGAAGCCCGGCAGCGTCATGCAGGACGGGCCGCCCTGGTCGATCAGTGTGGTGACACCGGACTGCACGCCGACCATGTCGGGGTTCATGCCGAAGCGGCCGGAGACGTATTGATAGACATGCGCATGGGTATCGATCAGGCCGGGCAGCACAAGCTGGCCGGTGACGTCGATCACCTCCCTGGCGCTGGTGGGCAGGATGTCGGACTGCACGGCGGCGATCTTGCCCTTGCGGATCGCGATATCCTTCAGGCCATCAACGCCGGAGGCCGGATCGATGACACGGCCGCCGCGCAGCAGCAGGTCGAAGGTGGCGGTGATGGACATGGACACTCTCCCCAATGTTCCGGCGGGCACTTGCGGCCGCAGCCAGAATACGAAGCATACTTCGTATTTTGCAAGAGCAAAGAACGTGCCATAGATTGCGCAGCACCCCTCGTTCGCCAAACGTGTTCCGAGCCGAAGGTGTCAGGAGAAGCGAGTTGCCGAAAGCCAACAAGGCGGCAAGCCGACCGGGCCACCCGCCCTGGCCGCTGCCGCAAAGACCCGGATTCCTGATCCGCCGCCTGCACCAGATCCATGTGGCGCTGTTCCAGGAGGCCTGCGGCGGCTTCGAAATCACGCCGTTGCAATACAGCCTGCTGTCCGCGCTGGCGGAACGGGGAACGGCTGACCAGACCAGCCTGGCGGGTGATATTGCGCTGGATCGCACCACCACGACCGGCGCGCTGAAGCGGCTGGAAGCGCGAAACCTGGTGGAGCGTCCGGTCAGCGGCGATGACCGGCGCGCCCGGATCTGCAAGCTGACACCAGCGGGCGCCGCCTTGCTCGGCCAGATCGAGAGCGCGGCCCGCGCGGCGCATCGGGCGACGCTGGGCAGCCTCAGCAAGTCGGAACAGGCGCTGTTCATCGCCATGATGCAGCGCATTGTCGCAGACAACGCCGATCGCGACGGCGCCCGTATCGCGGTGGATTGAGCGGCAGCGGACGCAATTCAGAACGGCTATAAATTAGTCAGACAGACACGAAACAGGCAACGGTATTTGTCGCGGCCGCCGCGAGCGCGCGGGGTTAAGAATTCAGCGCCACAGCCGTTCGTCGGGCGGGGCGATTTCAGTGACAAGGTCGCGGATCAGCTTCTTCTTCGGCAGCGGCGCCAGAACCGTCATGCCTTCCTTGAGGCGCACGGTGCAGGCGTAGTCGACCTTGCCATCGATCAGCATCATGCATTCCTTGCAGGCATTGGCATTGATGCAGGAGAACCGGAACGCCAGCGACGGATCGCTCGTACGGCGCAGCGCGCGCAGGCCGTCCAGCACCGATTGGCCCGGCTCGAAGGCGACGTCGAACGTCTGGTGCCGCGTCTCGCCGGGCGTGCCGCGCTGGATGCTGAGGGTCGCCTTCATGCCGCGGCCTTTCCGGTGGTCGGCTCAACCTTGCGCAGGCTGACGGCACCGTCGGCGAGGCTGACGATCTGGTTGACGCGCCAGGCTTCATCAAGGCCGAGGTGGTCATCGCGCTGATGCGCGCCGCGGCTTTCGGTCCGCGCCAGCGCCGAGACCGCGACGGATTGCGCGACCCGCAGCATGTTGCGCAGATCGAGCCAGTCGACCAGCACCGGGTCGAAGGCAGAAATGGAGAACATCGGTGTTTCGCCGATATCGACCTTCAATTGCGCGATCGAGGCGATCGCCGCGCGCAATCCGGCATCGGTGCGGAACGGGCCGACCTCGTCGGCCATCACCGCCCGCAGCTTCGCCACCACGGCCGCCGGATTCGGCGCATCGCGCCGCTCGGCGCTGCGCAGCAGATCGAGCGCCGCCCGTGCCGCGTCGGGCGACCACATCGCGGCCTGCGACGTCGCGCGTTGCGCGGCGGCGCGGCCCGCTTGCGCGCCGAACACAAAGGCTTCGGTGATCGCATTGCCCGACAGCCGGTTGGCGCCGTTGGCGCCGCCGACCGCCTCGCCGCAGGCAAACAGGCCGGGTACGCCGGTTTGCATCGTCGCGTCGTCGCGAATGCCGCCCATGTGATAATGCGCGATCGGTGCCACCTCGACCGGGCGCTTCGCAAGATCAATACCGTTGGCCAGCAGACGATCGACGACCGGGCCGAAGGCGGCGCGGATCACCGCCTCGGGCACATGCTGGAAACTGAGCCAGGCGCCGCCCGCCGGGCTGCCGCGACCAGCTCCGACCTCCTTGGTGATGGCATAGGTAGCAAGGTCGCGGGTCAGCACATAGGTGCCGTCGCTACGCGAATCCCGCGTGGCGTAGTCGTCCTCGAATTCGCGCATCTCGGAATTCAAGAGCTTGCCGCCGAGCTTGTAGCGGAACGGGTCCCACATGATCGGATCCATCCCGACCAGCCTTGGCGCGAGATGCCCGATCGGAAAAAACTGCACGAATTCCATGTCGATCAGTTCGGCGCCGGCGCGCAGCGCCAGCGCATAGCCGTCGCCTCCCATGTTCGACGAAGCGCTGTTGCGGCGATACAGCCCGGTCAATCCGCCGGTGGCAATGATGACGGCCTTCGCCGCGATGGTGACGGCGCCACCGGTCGGCAGATGCAGCGCAGTGGCGCCGCAGGCTTCACCGTCGTGCATCGCGATGTCGACGATGACCAGATCGCCGATCCGGCGGATGCCGTCGGCCGAGTTGAGCTGGGTGCGCAGCGTCTTCGACACCGCCGGTCCGGTGGAGAGGAAATCGACATAGGCGCAACGCGGCCGGTCATGACCCGGCGCCTGGGCCTGCTTGATGTGGCCGTCCTCGCGCGCCCAGCCAACCTTCCACGCCTCCATTTCGCGCAGCCGGCGCGGCCCGTCCTCGCACAACAGCGCGGCGAGGCGCTCGTCGCACAGGCCGCGGCCGGCGGCCAGCGTGTCGGCCAGATGATGCTCCCAGTGATCCGGCGTCTGCTCGCCGAGCGCCGCGGCGACCGTCATCTGCGCCATCACCGTGGCGCCGCCGCGCCCGATCAGGCTGCGGTCGGCGAGAATGACCGAGGCGCCAAAGCGCGCCGCCTCCAGCGCGGCATACATGCCGGCCCCGCCGGCGCCGATGACCAGCACGTCGGCTTCAAGATGGGTGCTTTCGTCCCGGCGTTCGGCAGCGGTCATCATGGGTCCCTTCACCGGTCAGTCGACAGGTGTCCGCAAGATCGCCAGTGCCAAAGCGGTGGCGCGCGGCACGATGCTGTCGAGATCGAGCCATTCCTGCGCGGTATGCACGTTGCCGCCGACGGGGCCAAGCCCGCACAGGGTCGGCGTGCCGACGCTGGCGGTA
>JACMOT010000066.1 GCA_014377915.1 Tardiphaga sp. | reverse complement strand
CCGTGCTGGCCAAGCATGACGAGAACTACATGCCGAAGGATGTCGCCGACGCGCTGAAAAAGCAGGGACGCTGGCAGGAGGGCGCCGCCGGCAAGCCCGTCATTCCCCCGGGCGCCTCGCCTGCCACCCAACAGGTGACCCAGTGATCGCCGAAGCCGGACATTACGCGCTGGTACTGGCGCTGGCGCTCGCTTTGATCCAGTCCACCGTGCCGATCCTGGGCGCGCGGCTGCGCGATCCGGGCCTGATGAATGTCGCGCGCTCCAGCGCGCTGGCGCAATTGCTGTTCGCGGCCATCGCGTTCCTGGCGCTGGTGATATTGTACGTCACCTCGGACTTCTCGGTCGTCAACGTGTTCGAGAACTCGCATTCCGCCAAGCCGCTGCTCTACAAGATCACCGGCGTGTGGGGTAATCATGAAGGCTCGATGCTGCTGTGGGTGTCGATCCTGGCGCTGTTCGGCGGCCTGGTCGCCGCGTTCGGCAACAACCTGCCGCTCAGCCTGCGCGCGCATGTGCTGGCGGTGCAGGGCTGGATCGCCAGTGCCTTCTATCTGTTCATCCTGATGACCTCGAACCCGTTTCTGCGCATCGCCAATCCACCGATCGAGGGCCGCGATCTCAACCCGGTGCTGCAGGATATCGGCCTCGCGGTGCATCCGCCGATGCTCTATCTCGGCTATGTCGGCTTCTCGATCGCATTCTCCTTCGCGGTGGCCGCGCTGATCGAAGGCCGTATCGACGCGGCCTGGGCGCGCTGGGTGCGGCCGTGGACGCTGGTGGCATGGGTCTTCCTGACGCTGGGCATCGCGATGGGCTCGTACTGGGCCTATTACGAACTCGGCTGGGGCGGCTGGTGGTTCTGGGATCCGGTCGAGAACGCCTCGCTGATGCCGTGGCTGTCCGGCACAGCGCTGCTGCATTCCGCCGTGGTGATGGAAAAGCGCAACGCGCTAAAAGTCTGGACCGTTTTGGTGGCGATCCTGACCTTCTCGCTGTCGCTGCTCGGCACCTTCCTGGTGCGCTCCGGCGTGCTGACCTCGGTCCATGCCTTCGCCACCGATCCGACCCGCGGCGTCTTCATCCTGATGATCCTGTGCGTCTTCATCGGCGGCAGTCTGACGCTGTATATGTGGCGCGCCTCGGCGCTGAAGCAGGGCGGGCTGTTCGCGCCGATCTCGCGCGAGGGCGCGCTGGTGCTGAACAATCTGTTCCTGACCACCGCCTGCGCCACCGTGTTCATCGGCACGCTGTATCCGCTGGCGCTGGAAATGATCACCGGCGACAAGATCTCGGTCGGCGCGCCGTTCTTCAACCTCACCTTCGGGCCGTTGTTCGTGCCATTGCTGCTGGCGGTGCCGTTCGGGCCGCTGCTGGCGTGGAAGCGCGGTGACATCGCCGGCGTGGCGCAGCGGCTGATGGCGGCGGGCATCGCGGCGCTGCTGGCGATCGCGATGGTCTGGGCCTGGACCTCGGGTGGCGCGGCGCTGGCGCCGCTGGCGATTGGCCTGGCGGTATTCGTGATCGCAGGCGCCGTCACCGATATCGCCGAGCGCATCAGCCTGTTCCGCTCGCCGTTAGGCACCACGTGGCGCCGCGCCCGCGGCCTGCCACGCTCGACCTGGGGCACCGCCTTCGCGCATGCCGGCGTCGGTGTGGCGCTGATCGGCATCGTCTGCGAGACCACCTGGAACAGCGAATATATCGGCACCATGAAGCCGAACGATGTCGCGAAACTGGCGGGCTACGAACTCCGGCTCGATGATATCGCGCAGCGGCAGGGTCCGAATTTCAGCGAGATGCTGGCCAATTTCTCGATCAGCCAGGACGGCCGGCGGATCGGCGCCCTGAGCCCGTCGAAGCGCAATTTCACCGCGCGGCAATCCTCGACCACCGAGGCGGCGCTGCTGTCGCGCGGCGCCAGCCAGCTCTACATCTCGCTCGGCGAGAACGCCGTCGGGGGTGGCATCGCGGTGCGCATCTATCACAAGCCAATGGTGCTGCTGATCTGGTTCGGCCCGCTGCTGATGGCCTTTGGCGGGCTGCTGTCGCTGTCCGACCGCCGGCTGCGCGTCGGTGCGCCGAAGCCGGCCAAGGTGCCGCGCGCGCTGCAGGCGGCGGAGTAGATGTTTGCCTTGCGGTCGAGGAGCCTCCTTTATCACCTCTCCCCATCGGGGAGAGGTCGACTGGCGAAGCGCAGCGAAGCCGGTCGGGTGAGGGGGCGGTGCGCCATCGATGGTCCGGTGCCCCCTCACCCCCGCCCTCTCCCCAACGGGGAGAGGGGGCTTACGGCGTGCTGGGCTCGCAGGGTAGCTTCCATCTCAATGCTGTTGCTGATCGCAACGTTGTTGGTGTCAACGTCGCCCGCTTACGCCGTGCAGCCCGACGAGATCATGGCCAATCCCGCCCAAGAATCTCGCGCCCGCGACCTATCGCGGGAACTGCGCTGCATGGTCTGCCAGAACCAGTCAATCGATGATTCCGATGCGCCGCTGGCGCGCGACCTGCGCCTGCTGGTCCGCGAGCGCATCACGGCGGGCGACAGCAACCGCCAGGTGATGGATTTCCTGGTCGCGCGCTACGGCGAATTCGTGCTGCTGAGGCCGCGCTTCGAGGCGCACACGCTGCTGCTGTGGGGGCTGACGCCGCTGCTGCTGCTCGGCGGCATTATCGCGCTGTGGCGAAGCAACCGGCGGCGGGCGATTGCGCCGGGGGATGACGGCGCAGCGCTCACACTGACCGCCGATGAAGCGGCGCGGGTGGAAAAGTTGCTCGCGGCGGAGGCCGCGGACGGCAAGTTGCCTTAAAAAACCTGCTGCGCGGCGGCTAGGCGGTCGGCAATGCGATTTGAATATTGTGCCCGGTACGTTCGATGTGCTCGCGAAGAATTCGAACGGCGTCCCGGGTGCGACGTTCGATCATCGCATGCGCGATCGCCGTATGTTCCGCCGGCACATCGCGATCGGGCTGGTGCTTCTTCAGGAAGATGCGGCGATAGCGGTCACTCTGGTCGTGCAGCGTGGCGCAGAACTGGCTCAGCAGCGGCATCTGGCACGCCGAAATAAGTTCGGCATGGAAGGCGCGGTGCGCGATCTCCCAGGCTTCCTGTTCTGCCGCGGAGCGGGACCCGCGCTTGCAGCGGCTGAGTTGATGCAGCGTGGCCTGCACGCGACCCTCCCAGGCGACGTCGCCGTGCTGGATCGCTTCCTTGACCGCCAGTCCCTCAAGCTCAACGCGCAGCCGGATGATCTCTGTCAGGTTGCCGGCCGATACCGGCGTGACCCGATATCCGCGCTGGTCGATCAGCGCGACCAGCCCATCATTTTCCAGACGGCACAGCGCCTCGCGCAGCGGACTGAGGCTGACACCAAAAGCCGTGCGCAGGCGATCGAGATTGAGCTTGCTGCCGGGCAACAGCTCACCGCGCAGGATGGAGTCGCGCAAGCGCCTGACGAGGGAGGACGACAGCGTGGTCGGCACGGGATGGGCAGGCAGGGTGCTCATGGTCGCCTCATCCGCCCCCCGCGAAACCGTACAGCGATGCCGGATTGTCCACCAGCGCGAGGCGTTGCGATGTCGCATCCGGAAACCACAGCGGGATCAGATCGACGAGGTCGCCGTCGTTCGGCATTGCTACCGGGCAGATCGGATGCGGCCAGTTGCTGCCCCACAGGATGCGGTCCGGGCGCTGGGCGACCACGCGTTCGATCATCGGCAGCATGTCGCGGTGCGGATAGGGCTCCGCCGACAGGCGATACAGGCTGGCGAGCTTGATCCAGCAACGGTCGGTGTCGAGCAACCGCAGCAGGGTCGTGAAGGCTTCGGAATCGACGCCTTCCGCCGCGCTGATGCGCGCGAGATGATCGAGTACGAACGGGCTGCGCACCTCGCGCAGCAAGGGCGCGACGTCGACCAGTTCGGACGCGCGATTGAAATGCAGCACCAGATGCCAGCCAAGGTCCAGCGTCTCGCCGGCCAGACCGCGCAGGTGGTCGAAGGAAGCGCCGCCGCTGACCACCGTGGACATGCGGCAGCCGCGCATGCCGCGCCGGTGCATGTCCTCCAGTTCCCGTCGCGGCAAGCCTGACGGAATCACCGCGACGCCGCGCAGGGATTGCGGATGGCGGTCGAGCGCCGCGAGGGTGGCGCGATTGTCGGTGCCGTGGGCGCCGCCGTGCACGATCACCGCGCGATCGACACCGAGCGTCGCATGCAACTGCTGCAAATCCTCAAGCGTGCAGTCTTCCGGCGTGTAGCTGCGCGCTTCGCTCAACGGAAAGATCGCCCGCGGTCCGAACACGTGAACGTGGCAATCACAAGCGCCGCGCGGCATCGCAAAGGCCGGCTTGTTCGGATGACGATCCGGGCCGGCGCAGGGCCTGGGCGGCGCTCCCGGCGCATGTGAACTCATCGCTTCCATTCCGATCGCTGTCCCGACGCGTGTCGTCCGTCGCAGCGAGAATTGACGACCGGCCAAACAGCTGTCAACGTAAAATCGACGATATAAAAAAAATCGATGATCTGGGAGGATCGGATGCGGGTACTGTTTTCCGCGGTAGCGGCGTTGGCCTTGGCCTTTCAACTCGGGCAGGCGACGGCTGCGCCGTTTCCGGAGCGCGGGGTACGTATCGTCGTGCCATTTCCCGCGGGCGGATCGAACGACGTCGTGGCCCGACTGATCGGGGCCAAGCTTCAGGAGCTCTGGGGGCAGCCCGTGCTGATCGACAACCGCAGCGGCGGGGGCGGCAATATCGGAGCGGAATCCGTCGCGCGCGCGGCTCCCGATGGTTATACGCTGCTGCTGACGGCGCCGGGGCCGTTGGCCGTCAATCAGTCGCTCTATCCGCAACTGTCCTTCAATCCGGAGCAGGACTTTGAAGGTGTAGCGCTGGTCGCGACGGTGCAGATGGTGCTGGCCGTCAATCCGAGCGTCACGGCGACGACCGTCGCCGAGCTGATCGCACTCGCCAAGGCCTCGCCGGGCAAGTTGAATTTCGGATCATCGGGCTACGGATCCACCAATCACCTGGCCGGCGAACTGCTCAAGACGCGCGCCGGTATCGATATCGTCCATGTGCCGTATCGCGGCGCCGCGCCGGCGATGAACGATCTGATCGGCGGACAGATTCCGATGATGTTCGACAATATGCCGGCGATCCGTCCGCAGGCGCAGGGCGGCACGATCCGCGCCATCGCGGTCGCCGGTGCGACGCGGTCGCCGATCTTCCCGAACGTGCCGACCATGGTCGAGGCCGGCGTCGCGGGATTCGAGGCATCGTCGTGGTTCGGTCTGGTGGCTCCTGCCAGGACGCCTCCCGAAGTGATCAAGACGCTGATCGACACCGTCGGCAAGGTTCTCACGGATCCCGAAACAGCGAAGCGGCTGGCAGATGTCGGCGCCGAGCCGGGGACCTTGTCTGGCGCCGCATTTGATGCGTTTCTGCGCGGCGAATCCGCCAAGTGGGGCGAGGTGGTGAAGACCGCCGGGGTCAAGGTCGAGTAGCGCCGGCCTCGACAATCGACACGCATACAACACAGAGCGAGAACTTCATGGCCGACCAACCGACCCGACTCGACGAACTGAAGTCGCGCTACGAGACGATGATCGGCTTTACGCCGCCGAAGATCGCCAAACGCCTGGAGCTTGGCATGCGTGTCGATCCCGATCTGGTGTCGGCGCTGGAGGATTGGCGGATCGCCGCCCTGACGCCTGGCGCGCTGGACCAGAAAACGGTGCAACTGATGTCGTTTGCGATTTTGCTCGTGCAGACCTCGGAAGCTGCGACCAACCACGCGAAAGCCGCGATCAAGGCCGGGGCCACGCTCGACGAACTGCATGCCAGCGCGGCGATCGCGGCGCTGTTTCGCGGCGTCGCCGCATTCAATCTCGCCGGCGAAATCCTGTCTGGACTGTTCCCCGAAACTGATCCGGAAATCGCTCGCTGAGGGTGCGGGTCGACGGACCAGACGGCCGTTGGAGCCCGTGGGCCTCCGCGACTTCCCGCCACATAATTTCCTTGCCGGATTACCAAATCTTAATTCCCCCGCCAGCGCGCCGTAAGGTGACGTGGCGCATCTTCAGGTCACACGGTGCCCTTGCCCCCCGCACCGACGCTCTGGAGATTCTTCGATGACCGACCGTCCGACCGATTTCAACAACCTGCCTTCTTTCAAGCCGGCCCGCCGCTCGCTGTTCTCGGCGCGCAAATTCGCGCTGATGGCGTCGGTCGTCGCCGGCCTCGGCGTCGCCGCCTACGGCCTCAGCCCGGCGCCGCGTTCGCTCGACATTTTCTCGACCCCCGCGCACGCCCAGGTCGACAAGCAGGTCAAGGCGCAGGTCGCGGCCCCCGCCGGCTTCGCCGACATCGTCGAGCGCGTGAAGCCGTCGGTGATCTCGGTCAAGGTCAACATCAAGGAGAAGGTCGCCGCGCGCAGCGACGACAACAATAACAACAACGAAGATTCGCCGTTCCAGCCGGGCTCGCCGATGGAGCGCTTCTTCAAGCGCTTCAATGGTCCCGATGGCATGCCGCCCGGCATGCGCGGCGGTCGCGGCAGTGGCCGTGGCGCGGTCACCGGGCAGGGCTCCGGCTTCTTCATCTCGGCGGACGGTTTCGCCGTCACCAACAACCATGTGGTCGACGGCGCCGATAAGGTCGAGGTCACCACCGATGGCGGCAAGACCTATAGCGCCAAGGTGATTGGCACCGATCCGCGCACCGACCTCGCGCTGATCAAGGTCGAGGGCGCCACCGACTTCCCGTTCGCCAAGCTCGCCGACGGCAAGCCGCGGATCGGCGACTGGGTGCTGGCGGTTGGCAATCCGTTCGGCCTCGGCGGCACCGTGACCGCCGGCATCGTCTCGGCCTCCGGCCGCGACATCGGCAACGGCCCCTATGATGATTTCATCCAGATCGACGCGCCCGTGAACAAGGGCAATTCCGGCGGTCCGGCGTTCGATACCTCGGGCGAGGTGATGGGCGTCAATACCGCGATCTATTCACCGTCCGGCGGCAGCGTCGGCATCGCGTTCTCGATTCCCGCCTCCACCGTGAAGACGGTGATCGCGCAGCTCAAGGACAAGGGCAGCGTCAGCCGTGGCTGGATCGGCGTGCAGATTCAGCCGGTGACGCAGGAGATCGCCGACAGCCTCGGCATGAAGACCGCCGAAGGCGCGCTGGTGGCGGAGCCGCAGGCCGACGGTCCGGCGGCCAAGGCCGGGATCCAGTCCGGTGACGTCATCACCGCGGTGAACGGCACCCCGGTCAAGGATGCCCGCGAACTCGCCCGCACCATTGGCGGCTTCGCGCCCGGCAATTCGGTCAAGATCAACGTCACCCATAAGGGCCAGGACAAGGTGCTCAACCTGACCCTCGGCCAGTTGCCGAACACGATCGAGGCGAAGGCCGATATCGACCAGGGTGACCGCGGCAATTCCTCGCGCGGCAGCGACGTTCCCCGCCTCGGACTGACGGTGGCCCCGTCGGGCAGCGTGGCCGGTGCCGGCAAGGACGGCGTCGTGGTGACCGAAGTCGATCCCAAGAGCCCCGCTGCCGAGCGCGGCTTCAAGGAAGGCGACGTGATTCTCGAAGTCGCCGGCAAGAACGTCACCAGTCCCGGCGACGTGCGCGAGGCGATCGTCGCCGCGCGCAACGACAACAAGAACAGCGTGCTGATCCGGGTTCGCTCCGGTGGCTCCTCGCGCTTCGTCGCGGTGCCGCTGGCCAAGAGCTGACACCAGCCAACTGATCAGCACCAGTCACGGAGAGCGTCGAACGCATTGTCGCCCCCGCCGACGGCGCTCTCCCGGGAGCGAGCCACAAGCTCGCTCCCTCAGTCACCTTCCGGGGGACCAAACCCCATCTTCCGGAAGGCACAGTGGGCGGTGAAGTTTCCCCCAGCTTCACCGCCTATTTCCTGGAAGACAAGGCGCGTTTCGCCGCCTTGCATGAAAGCCCGGTGCGCGCCATGGTGACTGACATCCACACGACCCAGCCTGAATCCGATCCCCAGATGCGCCTGCTCATTATCGAAGACGATCGCGAATCCGCCGATTATCTGGTCAAGGCGTTTCGCGAGGTCGGTCACATCGCCGATCTCGCCAGCGATGGCGATGAAGGCTTCGCGCTGGCCGACAGCGGCGATTACGACGTGCTGGTGGTCGACCGCATGCTGCCGAAGCGTGACGGCCTCTCCGTGATCGGCGGCTTGCGCGAAAAGGGCAACCACACCCCGGCGCTGATCCTGTCCGCGCTCGGCCAGGTCGACGACCGCATCAAGGGCCTGGGGGCCGGCGGCGACGACTATTTGCCGAAACCCTATGCCTTTGCCGAATTGCTGGCCCGGGTCGAGGTGCTGTCGCGGCGCAATGGCGGCCCGGCCGAGGAAACCAGCTACCGCGTCGGCGATCTCGAACTTGACCGGCTGTCACACCGCGTCAACCGCGGACCAGAGGAACTGACGCTGCAGCCGCGCGAATTCCGGCTGCTCGAATATCTGATGAAGCACGCCGGCCAGGTGGTGACCCGCACCATGCTGCTGGAAAATGTCTGGGACTATCATTTCGATCCGCAGACCAACGTCATCGACGTCCATATCTCGCGGCTGCGCTCCAAGATCGACAAGGGCTTCGACCGCCCGCTGCTGCATACGATCCGCGGCGCCGGCTATATGATCCGCGACGGCATGAAATAAAGCGGATCTGGATTATTACTCCACCACGTCATATTGACCGCGCAGCACATAGGCCATGGCGCGGACGCGGTCGCGCCAGATTTGGGCGTCGCCGACGCGACCCGCGGCCGGCGTGATGCGTAGCATCGCATTCCAGGGCCGCTCGCCATACACCGTCACCTCAAACCCCTGACGCGGGCAGCCATCGATCGAGCGTAGTGCGCGCAAAATAATCTCCGCCATTTCGGACTTGCTGCGGGTCTGCTCGCCCTCGATGGAAAGTTGCGGTTCCAGCAATTCCGGCGCGCCGGCCATGATGGCAGGGCCGATCCCGTCGTCAGAGGCAGGGAGCGTTTCGGCAGGATCGGAACCGCCCGACTTGCCCATCAGCCGCTCGACAAGGCTCATCAGCCCGTAATCGCGTTCGTTCGGCTGTGCCACTGGACATCCATGAGGGTTGGCATCGCTTCAGTGTAGATGCAGGCGCGGCCCATTGTCGACCGCCGAGTTGCGAGCGCTGCCTGACCCGGTTGCGAACAGGCCGAACGCCTCCGTGTCGCGATCATGACGCTTCGGCGGCACATGTCGCGCGGCCCGGCTTGCGTAAGATCAAAACGGCCAGCCCGCAGGCGTGCTTAAAAATACCTACGACGGCGACACATTCGTATTCGCAGGTGTTAAATGAATTTCCATTCTCCTGCATTCTGGCATGAACGCCCGCATCTGTTCGCTTCGATGCCCCGACCATCGGTCAGCCGCCGCGCCCTGATGGCCGCGTTGCCGTTGGCGATCGGCCTGATCATGGCGCTGCTGCCGCCCCCGCCGGGGCTTGCGCAATATAGCTGGTGGTACCTGTCGCTGTTCGTCACCGTTATCGTCGGCCTGATCGTCGAGCCGGTGCCCGCGGCGGCGGTAGGCTTTCTCGGCGTGACCGCCGCCGCCGTACTGTCGCGTTTCGTGCTGTATTCGCCCGCGCAACTTGCCGCGGCGGGTTTCAATCCCAACAGTGCGGCTATTTCCTGGGCGCTGAGCGGCTTTTCCAATTCGACGGTTTGGCTGATCTTTTCGGCCTTCGTATTTTCGCTGGGTTACGAAAAAACCGGGCTCGGCAAGCGCGTCTCGCTGTTACTGTTGTCGCGTCTGGGCGGACGGAGCCTGACGCTGGGTTACGCCGTGATGCTGGCCGATCTGGTGCTGGCCCCGTTCACGCCGTCCAACACGGCGCGCAGCGGCGGCACGATATTTCCGGTGATCAAGAACATTCCGGAATTCTACCAGTCGCTGCCCAACGACCCGTCGTCGCGGCGGATCGGCAGCTATCTGATGTGGACGGCGATCGCCTCGACCTGCATCACCAGCTCGATGTTCCTGACCGGCCTCGCGCCCAATCTTCTCGCGGTGGAGCTGGTACGCAAGACGGCGCATATCGAGCTCGCCTGGGGGCAGTGGTTCCTGACTTTCCTGCCGGTCGCGATGGTGCTTCTGCTGACCACGCCGGCACTGGCCTATGTGCTCTATCCCCCAGAGGTCAAGACATGCCCGGAAGTCCCGGCCTGGGCGCGCGACGAACTCGGCAAGCTCGGCCGCCTGTCGATCAAGGAAATGGTGCTGATCGGCCTCGTGCTGCTGGCGCTCGGCCTGTGGATCTTCGGCAGCAGCTTCATTGATCCGACCACGGCGGCGCTGCTGGTCGTCGGCCTGCTGGTGGTGACGCGCACGATCGGCTGGACCGACGTGCTGGAGGACAAGCCGGCCTTCAACACGCTGATCTGGTTCGGCACGCTGGTCGCATTGGCGGGCGGGCTGGCGCAGACCGGCGTGATCGCCTGGCTGGCGGCACAGGTCGGCCCGGTGCTGGCGACGTTGCCGCCATTGGGCGGACTGATCGGGCTGATCGTGCTGTTCTTCCTGCTGCACTACCTGTTCGCCAGCGTCACCGCCCATGTCACCGCCTTGCTGCCGCTGATGCTGACGGTGGCGGCCAAGATTCCTGGTCTGCCGATAGACAAGGCCGCGCTCGCTTTGTGCCTGACGCTCGGCATCATGGGCATCATCTCGCCCTATGGCACCGGCCCGAGCCCGGTCTATGCCGGCAGCGGCTTCCTGCCGGGTTCCGATTACTGGCGGCTCGGCGCCATCTTCGGCGGCTACAACCTCATGATTTTCCTGCTGGTCGGCGTACCGACCCTGCTCTTTCTCTGATCGGAAGACCCATGGACCATTTTGACGCCGATATCCTGATCCTCGGCGCTGGCGGCGCCGGCCTTCGGGCGGCGATTGCCGCGGCCGAGTCCGCTCCCGAATTGACCGTCGCGCTGGTCTCGAAAGTGTATCCGATGCGCAGCCATACGGTGGCGGCGGAAGGCGGCTCGGCCGGCGTGGTGCAGTCGCACGACAGCCTCGACAACCACTTCAACGACACCGTCTCCGGCGGCGACTGGCTGTGCGAGCAGGACGTCGTCGAATACTTTGTCGAGCACTGTACGCGCGAGATGGTGCAGCCCGACCATTGGGGCTGCCCGTGGAGCCGCAAGCCGGATGGCGACATCAATGTGCGGGCGTACGGCGGGATGAAGATCGAGCGTACCTGGTTCGCCGCCGACCGCAGCGGTTTCCATATTCTTCATACGTTGTTCCAGACCTCCACCCGGTTTCCCTCGAT
>JACMOT010000065.1 GCA_014377915.1 Tardiphaga sp. | reverse complement strand
GGGCGGCTTCGAGAGCCTGGTGATCCCGTTCGACTGCGCCACCTATCGCAGCGTCACGACCTGGGCCCCTGGCGGCCCGGCGCTGCGACTACATATCGGCCTTGAAAGCGTGGACGATTTGAAGGCCGACCTTGCGCGCGGATTTGCAGCGCTCAACGCGGCCTAAGTCTGAACGGTGGACATGGCAGGCCGGCAGCGAACAGGCGAACGTTGCCGGCGCGACGCCCGCTTTGGTACGAAACCGTGCAGACAACCAATGGTATACATGATGTATCATTAAACGTTAACGCCAACACAGGCAAGCGTTCGTAACTCCGTTGAATTTTGTCCTTATCCATCATCAGCCTCCTCATCGATCGTTGATGAGCCCACAATCAAGCTGGTTGCATGTCGATCCTTCCGCGTCTCTATTACGTCACCAGCGGCTTGCAAGAGCCAAACGCCTTCCAAACCTGGAGCGCGGTGATATCACCGTTATTCGAGCCCCGCCCCTGCGCCGGTACTAAAAAGACTCCCACCGGGTCAGCTTACGGCGTCATCATCGGCGATATGATCATCGCCAAAGTGGCATTCAGTGCACAGGATTTTGTCAGGGATGAGCTGCGCATTCTCGGCACGCCGGATCATTTGCTGCTTCATCTCTATGTCAGCGGCGGGTTCAACGGCCTCGTCACCCGGCAGCAGACCGCAATCGGACCGGGCAAGGTTGCCTTGATTGATCTCGCTTGCGCCGTCGATACGCGGGCATTCGCTTCCAGAACCGTGTCGCTCATCGTTCCGCGCAAGCTGCTGCGCGACGTGCCGCTTGATGAACTAAAACCGCGACTGGATACGTTCAGGAACGATTTGCTCGCGGCTCACATGCTGTCCCTGCTGGAACGAAGCGGTCAGTTGACCGAGAACGACATCGCAACAACCGTGGCAGACACCGTCAGTTTTCTGAAGAGGCTGTTGGCTCCGACGCCGCGAAATGCTCTGCCGCATCGGAGAGACGCTGACGAGAACTTGCTGGCGCTGACCGAAGCCGCCATCCGCGACAATCTCGCGCTGCCGGAACTGTCACCGGATTGGCTGGCCACACAACTCGATGTCTCACGTGCCTCGCTGTATCGTTTCTTCGCCAGCCGCGGCGGCATCATGCGCTACGTGCAGGAACGCCGGCTACTCGCGGTGCAGGCCGCTCTCAGCGATCCACTCGAGACGCGCCGCCTGTCGCGGCTGTCTTCCGATCTGGGTTTCAAGAGTGAGGCGCATTTCAGCCGGAGTTTCAGCGCCCGGTTTGGCGTGACGGCGAGCAAATATCGCAAGATGCAGCTCGATGCATCGGCGGCCACGCAACTCACAAGCCCGGAAATTGTTCAACAATGGTGGATGAGCGTCGCCCAATCGCCGGCCGCCGCCAACGCGGCGTGATGACGGCCAGCGCTTGCTCGCCATGATCTCTAGCTGTCGAGCGTCTTCGAGCCCTTGGCGTGGTTCTTCACGATCAGCATGATGTTGCGGATGTAAACGAAGGTCGCCGCCGCCTGACCGATGATGATCACCGGCTCGCGCTTGGCGATGCCGTAGACCAGCGTCATCATGCCGCCGGCGATCGAGAAGAACCAGAACGACATCGGCACCACGCTGGTGCCGGCACGTTCACTGGAAATCCATTGCACCAGAAAACGCGCGGTAAACAGCAGTTGCGCGATCAGGCCGAAGGCGAGCCAGAAATCGAATTTTGCGACGAATACGTCATACAGATAGTCGCCGAGCGCCTGGCCGTAATGAATCAGCATTATTTGAACTCGGTTGCGACAGGCGTCGGGCGCTTGCGGCGGATCAGCCACCACACGCCGGCGAGGTCCATGATGCCTATCCAGAGCCGGTCGAAGAAGCCGTAATTGGAAACGCCGGAATGGCGCGGCCGGTCGATAACATCGACATAGCCGATCTCGAAACCCTCGCGGCGCACCAGTGCCGGCAGGAACCGATGCAGACCATCGAAATAGGGCATCGACAGGAACACGTCGCGGCGGAACGCCTTGAGGCCGCAGCCGGTATCGCGGGTACCATCCTTCAGGATCGTATTGCGGACGCCATTGGCAATCTTCGACTGCATCTTCTTGAAGCCGGTATCCTTGCGCCCGACGCGCTGACCGGCGGCAAGGCCGACACGCCCCTGCCCCGCCTCGATCACCGCGATCAGGTCTGGCAAAAAGGCCGGGTTGTTCTGGCCGTCACCGTCGAGCGTGACGACGATGGCGCCGCGCGCGGCACGCACGCCGCTGCGCACCGCGGCGGACTGCCCCGAGGACTTGGCGTGGTCTATGCGGCGCAGATTGCCCCGCATTCGCATCAGATCGGCCAGCCGCGCCGGCGTCGCATCGGTCGAGCCGTCATTGACGTAGATGATCTCATAGGGCCAACGGCCGTCGAGCGCCGCCGTGATCTCGGCGATCAGGGGCGCGACATTGTCTTGCTCGTTGCGCACAGGCACGACAATGGAAACATCGACGGGGGCGGTTTCGAAGGATGACAAATCAAGGCTCATGGCTGGAGACAACCCGGCGGGAACTTGGCCGCCGGCGGGCCTCGCGGAGTCCGCTTTTTATGGGGCGATGGCTTCGTGGGCAACCCTTTTGAGGTGCACCGTCCCGGGTCCGATGAGCGGATCGATGCTGCCGTCGGGGCGAATGGTGAAGGCGAGATGGCGCGCTGCAAACCAGTAACGCACCGCCATCGCGCCGATCACCCCGGTCAGAGCACCGGCCATGACGTCACTCGGGTGGTGCGCCAGCAGCACCAGGCGGGTGAGGATGATGACAATGGCATAGGTGAACATCGCCAGGCGCGCCCGCGGCCATACGGCGGAAACGGCGAAGGCCAGCGCGAAACTGGTGGTGGCATGGCCGGACGGCAAGCTCGCATAGGCCTCGCTCCAGGCGAAATGCGAGAAGGTGAAGACATTGTCGCCACCGACGAAGGGGCGACCGCGGCCGACCATGCCCTTGATGATCTCGCCGCTGAAAACGGCCAGCATCACCGACAACAGGATATACTGGATACGGGTTCCGAAACTGATCAGGATGGCGCGCGATGTGCCGCGAAGCCGAGCTGCAATCAGCGCCACCGCGACAAGCAGCGCCAACAGCGCCGACATCACATAGCTGGATTTTCCGAATTCGGTGAGAATCCGCAGCGGCCAAAGGCTGACGCTGCCGCGTTTCGGCATCAGGCTGATCTCGTAGGCATCGATGATGAACATCAGCGCAAGGATCACGACCGCTGCGAGGATCGTCAACCTCAGCGATCGCAAAGCCCAATGTCGCCGGGCCTTGACGCGGCGTGAATGCGACGGCGCGCGGACCAGCTGGGCGATGGATTGCCAGACAAGCGCGGCCAGTTGCGACAGATAACCGGACGAAACACTAGCCGTAACGGGCGGCATTATTCCGTGCCTTCGGAACGATAGATCGCCACCGAAATTGCCCGGCCTTGCGAGAAATTATAGCCCTCGATCCGCGTCGCCATATTGTAGCGCAGGCCGATCGCCTCGGCGCGCTGTGCGAAATTACGCTCCGAACGGGCTTCGACCAGGGCAAATCGGCAGCTGCCCTGACCGAGGAAATCGGCGGCGCCGGAGCCGTCGGTCAGCAGCGTCGAGGTCCCGGTCATGAACACCAGGCTGGGCTCGTGGAATCCGGCCGCCGCCGCCCCGGGACCGACGCACACCACATTGCGCAACGCCCGCGCGATTTCCGAACTCGGAAACAACGGCTTCAGCGATGGCATCACCACGCCGTAAAAAGCGACGCTCATGAACAATGCCGAGACCGTCGCGCTCAGCAACGAGCGTTCGGCACGGTTGTCGTCATACATCAACCAGGCAAACAGGCCGAAGATCAGCGCGCCGGCGGCGAACGGCCACGCCAGAAATACCGGATGGCGCACCAGCATCACAGCGCCGACCAGCGTAATCCCGGCGGTCAGGAGCGGAATTGTGAACCACCATGCGGCGCCACGGCTCAACCAGGAACGCGACAGCACGCGGCGCTCCAGCGCCCCGACGATCAGAATGGCGATCGCCGGGTACAGCGGCAGCACGTAATGTGGCAGCTTGGTCATCACGATTTCAAACACGATCCAGGACGGGATCAGCCACGCCAGCAGAAACTGGGCGCCGGGCTCCCGCCGCGCGCGCCAGATCGCAGGCGCCGCCATGCCGGCGAGCGGCGCGCCGGGCCAGAACGTCACCCAGAACAGCAGGAAATAGCCGCCGGGCGGAAAGCCATGCGATTCCTGCGCCGCGAGCTTGCTCAGCATGTCGCCGCCGAGCGAATTGGAAAAGAACGCCTCGCCCGACTTCAGAAAGATCGCGACAAACCACGGCAGCACCAGTAGCAGCATCCACGTCACGCCGATCGCCGGCCGCAGCCGCCACAACCAGGCCGCCGGGCGATCGAGAATCGCCAGCGCCAGAATGGTCAGCCCGATAAACATCAGGATCAGCGGGCCCTTGAGCAGAATGCCGGCGGCCGTCGCGGTCCAGAAGATTGCCGGTATGGCCCAGGCCGATTTGTCGGCCTCTTCGCCACGCTGCCACGCCAGATAGACCCGTGCCATCGCCCCCATCACGGCGACCACCGTCAGCAGCAGCATCGCGTCGGTCTTGGCGAGGCGGGCCTCCACCCCCAGTAGCACCGACGCGCAAAGCATCAGCCCCGCCAGCACCGCGGCGCGCCGGGTCACGAAGGCCAGCGCGGTCCAGTAGGTCAGCAGCACGGCGCCGATCGCCCCGATCAGCGACGGTACGCGGTACAGCCAGATGCGCGCCTGCGCGCGTGGCAGGCCCAGTTTCGCGGCCGTCTCCACCACGGCCGCCTGCACCCAATAGATGCCGACCGGCTTCTTGTAGCGAACCTCGTCCTGGAAGCGGATATCGACGAAATCGCCGGTTTCCACCATCTGCTTGGTGGCCTGGGCAAAACGCGGTTCGTCGCGATCGATCGGCGGAATGTTGAAGAAGCCGGGGAGGAAAAACAGCAGTCCGCAGACCGTCAGGAAAATGAGCGATCTGGCATGGCTGGAGGTGACGTAATCGAGCATGCGCACCAGCCCGTTCCCCGGATTAACTCGGGTTTTCGGCTCGCGCGGCGCGCCAAAGCGGGGTCTTGCATAGGTCTCGGCCATGGTTGTCGCATACGCTGAAACCGCCACACCGACAACCGCTTAGCCGGGGTTTATTGAATTCTGACCACAACTGTGTCCGCGGCGCCCGAAGCGTCCATGACGGTCAGCCGGACGAAACCCGGACCCGGCGGATCGACCAGTCGCTGGCGGCGGCTATCGATCCCCCCGACGGTCACCCCGTTGACCAGCATGGTCAGCGGCAACACCCCGCCGGCGACCTTCACCGGCAAAGCCGCGAACTGATTTTCGCCGGAACTGGCGTCGATCCGAGACCCGTTGAGCGGGAACTGGATGCGCAATGCCTGCTCGCTACCGCCGCGGACCAACTCACCGAGAGGACGGAACCGGCGCAGCGGCAGCGGCAATTGGGCATTATTGGCGAACAACGTGCCCTTCGGCGGCTTCGGCAGCGCCAGCGGCAGCTTGCCGGTTCGGGCAAAGGCATCGAACAGAATCGGGGCGGCGGCGGTCCGGCCGACCAGGCCGGGCACCGGGACCCCATCCGGACGGCCAACCCAGACTCCGATCGTCATGCGACCATCGAAACCGACCGACCACGCGTCGCGAAAGCCGTAACTGGTGCCGGTCTTGAAGGCGATGCGGTGATGCGCGGCGTTCTCCGGCGGCGGCGTTCCCATCAGCACGTTGCCGACCTGCCAGGCCGCGACCGGGTCCATTAGCCGCAGCGTCTCGCGGTCGTCACCGCCATTGACCTGCATGATTTCACGCAATGGCTTGGCGCTGCCGCCGCGCGCCAGGCTGGCGTAGAGCTGCACCAGATCGCGCAAGGTGATACCGACGCCACCGAGGCCCATCGCGAGACCCGGCGCCTCGTCCTTCGGCAGCACCAGCTGGCCGCCGGCCTGCTTCAAGCGCGACGACAGCCGCGACGCGCCGACGCGGTCGAGCAATGCGATCGCCGGCACGTTCAGGGATAGCTGCAGCGCCTTGCGCACCGGCACCGTGCCCTGGAATGTCATGTCGAAATTTTCCGGCGCGTAGGCGCCGAAGCGGATCGGGCGATCCTCGATCAGGCTCTCCGGATGGACGAAGCCGTCCTCGAAGGCGAGGCCGTAAATAAAGGGTTTCAGCGTCGACCCCGGCGAACGCACCGCGCGAGTCATGTCGACCTGGCCGGCACGGCGGTCGTCGAAATAATCCGGCGAGCCGACATGGGCGATGACGTCGCCGCTATCATTGTCGACCGCGATCAGGCCGATCGAGATGTTGGCACCCAGCGCGGCGGCGCGGTCGCGGGCGAGCCCTTCAAGGGCGCGCTGGATGCCGGCATCGAGCGACAGCTGGATGATGGGCACGTTCTTCATCACAGCGATTGCCTGATCGGCCGAATGCGGCGCCAGCACCGGCATCGGTTTGCGCAGCTTCGGCACGATGACCGCGCGCGCCTGCGATGCATCGGCGGCGGACACCCTGCCATCCCGCACCATGCGATCCAGCACGCGATCCCGCGCGATGCGGGCGATGGCGGGATGGCGATCGAGCCTTCGCGTTTCCGGCGACTGCGGCAGCGCCACCAGCAGCGCACTCTCCGCCAGTGTCAGCCGCTTCGGCTCCTTGCCGAAATAGGCGATCGAGGCGGCGCGAATGCCCTCCAGATTGCCGCCGAACGGCGCCAGTTCAAGATACAGGTCCAAGATCTGGTTTTTGCTGAGCTTTTGCTCGATCTGCAGGGCTCGCACCGCCTGCCGCAATTTGGCCGCAAGACTTCGATTCTGGCGCGGCTCCAGCAACCTCGCCAACTGCATGGTGATGGTCGAGCCGCCCGACACGATGTGGCCGCGGATCAGGAGCTGCAACGCGGCGCGGCCGAGCGCCAGCGGATCGACCCCGTGATGGCGGTAGAAACGTTTGTCCTCGTAGCCGAGCAGCAAGGTGAGATAGCTCGGGTCGACAGAAGTTTTGGCCTCGACCGGCAACCGCCAGCGGCCGTCGGCCATCGCGTAGGCGCGCAGCAGTCTGCCGTTGCGATCGACGACGGTGGTGGAATTTTGCTTTGTTTGTTCGAGCGGCAACGGACCGAGGGAGTGAACCCACAGCGCGCAGCCGCTCGCGACAATCACGGCGGTCATCATAAGGCCGGCCGTCATGACCTTCAGTCGCCGCCAACGTCGCGGAAGCGCCGCGGGCGTCATGGCGGGTACCTCGCTCATTTTGCCTTCATCACTTCGACCACACCGGTCCCGGTGCGGCCGTAGCGCGAGGGGTTGTACATGTCTTCCACAGTGGCCTGCGGCAGCACGTATTTGCCGGGCGATATTGCGCGCACCACATAGGCCACCGTGAACACCGCCTTGTCGTCGCTCTTGCGATCGATCGCCGCGGTGAAGCGGTCATCGCGGAATTCGGTGTGCTCCGGCTCCTCGCCATCCTCGATCCAGTCCAGCGTGCCGGTATCGCCCGATGATACCAGATGCGGGTTGTCGATCTCGAAGCCAGCCGGCAGATAATCGGCCACCATGGTGTGGCCGTATTCCGGCTTGGCCTCGGTGATCTTCAGCACCACCGCGAAGCGATCGTTCTGCCGGGCCTTGCTGACATCCACCGGCTTGCCGTCGAGCGAAAAATAGCTGCGCTCGATCTTGAAGCCGTTTGAGGCCGTGGGCTCCGGCGTCACCGGCGAGCCGCTGACGGAAACGACCACCTGTGCCGGCGTGTCGCCGGTGTTGGTGATCTTGACCGGCTGCCCGATCATCTCGCTGGACCTGTAGCTGCGGTACAGCGCCGTCTTGACCGGCGCGCCATTGACGTCGAGCGTCAGCGTATTGGCCTCCTTGGCCAGCGCGCGCGACGCCAGCACCAGCCAGGCGTTCTCCTGCGTCGAGGTGAACGGCGTCAAGCCGCGCGCCGCCTCGACACGTTGCACCGCCTGCGTCAGCGTCGCCTTGGGCGCGTTGCCTTCGCTGGCCAGCGATACCAATGCCGCGGCATCGCGCAGCGCCGAGCCATAATCAACGCGGCCGAATTCGAGCACCGGCTTTGGCGCGAGACTCTCGACCGCCGCGGCATAGACGCGTTCGGCGCGGGTGCGGTCACCGACCAGCGCCAGCGCCGCGGCGAGCTGCGACTTGGCGATCGGCGTCGCCAGATTGCCGAGCTTGGTATCGGCGAGATAGCGCAGATCGCCGATCGGCGCGGTGCCGTTCTTGGCCAGCACATACAGCCCGTAAGCCAGGTCGCGGCCACCGTCCTTCTCCGGTTCGGCGGCATTGACCACCGAGTTGCGGACCCGCTCCAGCGCGCTGCGGAACAGCACGTCCGGCACCGCAAATCCCTTTTCGCGGGCGCGGGTCAGGAAGTCGGTGACATAGGCGTCGAGCCAGGCATCGTCGCCGCCCGACGACCACAGGCCGAACGAACCATTCGAGCCCTGCCGCGCCAGCAGCCGGTCGATGGAATCCCGGATGCGCTGGTCGATCCCGGTGTCCATCGCCAGATGCGCGCCGGCCGCGAGGTCGTTGACATAGAGCAGCGGCATCGCCCGGCTGGCGATCTGTTCGGAGCAGCCATAGGGATAGCGATCCAGCGCCTTCAGGATGGTGGCGGCATCGAGCGCCGTCGAGAGACCCACCGACAGCGACACGCCGCCGGTGCCCTGAACCAGGTCGGAGAACATGTCGGAGGTCAGCGTCAGGCTCTCGCCCTTGGCCAGCGTGCGGATCGAGCGTCGCGCCAGAATCTGCGTCGCCGCCTTGACGTCGAGATCGTAATGCCGCGCCAGTGTCAGGCCGTTCGGGCCCTTGATGTCGACATCGAGCTGCGCACTCCCTGCCCCCGCCGCATCGATCGCCAGCGCCATCGAGGAGCGTTGCCTGGTCGCGAGTTTCACGGTGGTGGCGGGATTGCCCGTGACCTTCACCGGGCCCGCGGTCTTGACGCTGATAGTGTAATCACCCGGCGCGCCTTCGACATTGTCGAGGTCGAACGACATGGTGCCGCGGTCGCCGGACAGCAGGAAGCGCGGCAAGGTCGCCGTCAGTACCACGGGATCCCTGACGATCACGTCGGTGGTGGCGCGGCCGAGTTTGGTAGCGGTCCAGGCCACCGCCATCACGCGCGCGGTGCCGGCGAATTCCGGAATCTCGAACGCGATTTCCGCGCTGCCATCGGCCGCCACGGTGACGATGCCGGAATACAGCGCCAGCGGCTTTTGCGAGGGCGGCGAGCCCTGCAGCTCGGCGCCGGCGGAATCGCCGCCGGTGCGGAGCTGGCCGCGGGTGCCCTGCATGCCGTCGATCAACTGCCCGTAGATGTCGCGGATTTCCGAACTCATGCCGCGCTGGCCGAGATAGTAATCATCCGGCGCCGGCGGCTTGTAGTTGGTGAGGTTGAGAATGCCGACATCGACGGCGGCCACCACGATCTTGGCGTCCTCGCCGGGATTGAGGCCACCCAGCCTGACTGGCAATTTCATCGTCGTGCCGGGCCGCACCAAGGCCGGCGGCGACAGCGCAACATCCAGCGTGCGCGCCTTCTTGTCGATCCCGAACCATTTCAACCCGATCGCCCGGCCCGGCATCCGCCTGGCGCTGGCGTCGAGCGGCCGGCGCAACGTCGCCACCACATAGGCGCCGGTGCCCCAGTCCTTGCCGACCGGGATCTTCACCTGCGAGGCGCCTTGGCCGACCTGCACGCTCTGCGTGGTCAGCAGCCGATCACCGAGCACGTTGATGGTGAGGCGTCCGGCCGTGCGTGCATTGACCGACACCGTCATGGTGTCGCCGGCGGCATAATCGGGTCGGTCGATCGAGGTCTCCAGCAGGTCCGGCGTGTCGGCGCTGCCGTCGGAATACCAGCCGACGTCGAACGCCACCGAGGTCAGCGGACCATCCGCCTCGGCCGATTTGACATCGAGGCGGTAGCGGCCGGGCTGCGGCTGCAACTGGATCCGCGCCGGCCTGTCGGCGGCGACGTTCACCTCGCCATCGGCGACACGTTTGGTGGATTTGACCGGCTCGTAATTCCACGACGAACTCTGCCGGTACCACTGGTAGCTGGATTCGATCTTCAGCAGCTCATAGCGCAGCCCGCCGCGGGCCAGCGTCTTGCCGTCGGGCGAGACCAACACCACGTCGAAGCCGGCATTGTCGCCCTCGGCGACGTTCTTGTCCTTGAAGTCCGGCTTGACGCCGATCATCGCCGCCGCCGGCGCCACCGGCAGCACGAATTTGCGCTCGACGGCGCGGCCGCCGGCCTCGGTCATGCGGATGAAGAACTGCGCTTCCTGCGGCCGCGTCGATGATGGCGGCTTGGCCAGGCTGACCGGGAAGGTCGCGACGCCATTGGCGTCGGCTTCCGGCAGGTTCTCGATCGGCGTGCGCTCATTGCTGGTGGTCTCGTCGTCGGAGACGCCGAACTGGTAGCCGGCGAAGCCCGGCCGACCCGAAGCCGGCGCCACCAGCAGGTCGCCTTCGAGCTGCAGGCCGGAGGCGGGTGCGCCATACAGGAAATGGCCGTCGACCTTCAGTTCGACCGGGGTGTCGGCCTTGATCGCCTTGTCCTTGCTGGAGATGTCGAATTCGATCCGGTCCGGGACGTAATCCTCGACCATGAAGGTGGTCTCGCCGAGCGAAGCCCCCTTCGGATCGGTGAAGGCGCGGACCCGCCAGGTGCCGGTCGGCACCGCGGCATTCAGCGGCAGCGTCAGGCTGCGGCCGCCAGCCCCCTGATCAGCCAGTACGGCGCGACGGAATTCGACGCCGTCCGGACGTTCCACCACCAGGGTGAGCGGCCCGGTGACGGCATTGCCCTGCCCGTCGCGCAGCAGCGCGGTGAGGTAGACGGTCTCGCCGGAGCGGTAGACGCCGCGCTCGGCATAGACAAAGGCGTCGGCGCCGGCCGGCACCGCGCGGCCGGTCACGCCGCGATCGCTGAGATCGAAGGCGTTGGATTTCAGGCTCAGAAAAGCGTAGTCGCCCTTGTCGCCGGTGACGGTGAGCAGCGCCGGCGACAACCCGCCCTCGCCTTTCGCCAATCCTGCCTCGAACAGCACGTGGCCGGACTCGTCGGTCTTCTTCGTGGCGAGTATCTCGTTGTTGCGCGCCAGCAGCCGGACGTCGACCTTGCCGGTCGGCTCGGTCGAAGCCAGCGAATTGACGAAGACGTGGATGCCGTCATTGCCGGAAAAAGCGGTGAGGCCCATGTCGGAGACGATGAACCACTGCGTCGCCAGCGTGCCGTCATCATCGCCATTGGCGGCCCCCGGTCCCTTGGCGGCGGCGCTCATCACATAGACGCCCGGCTTCAATTCGCCGATCGCCTGATCGACCGGGAAGGCGGTGGTGATCTCGGCGTTGAGCGTCGAGGCGGTGGCCAGCTCGCCGCTCCAGACCTTGATGCCGCGCTCGTCGCCAAGGCTGTCGAGCTGGTACTTGCTGAGCTGGGTCTGGAAGTCACTCCCGATCACCGTGTTGATCAGGTTGCGGTCGCCGATCCGGAACACGCTGACATTCACCGTCTGGGTGTTGACCGAGACCACGGGAATGCCCTGCTGGCCGCTGCGCGGCAGCACATAGGCGCGGCCGGTGAAGCGCACGAAGGGTTTGCGGTCGCGGACGTAGATGTTGAACTCGGCCGATTTCGGCAGGCTCTCCTTCACCGTCGACGGCAGGCCGGCGCGCAGATTGATATTGTAACGCTCGCCATGCTTGAGGCCTTCGACGCAGAGCTGCTTCTCCTCCGACGTGACCGCGGGCTTGTCGCTGCCGGCCAGCGACACATACGGCGCGAAATCGACGCGCTTGGCGAGGTCCTCGGAGAACTGGAAGCAGGCCCGCGGCGAGGCGGAATCCGAGTCCACGGTGTAATCCAGCAGCTTGAAGCCGTGGTCGTCGCGCAGCCGCTCATACTGGCCGCGAATGTCGGCGACCTCGCGCAGCTCCAGCGACAGCCGCAGCGTGTCCAGCGCCGGGCGCCACAGCTTGCGATCGGCCATCGCGCGGCCCAGCACGGCCAGCGCCTCGGCCTCCTCGCCGGCATTGCCGGCGCGCTGATAGGCGATGTAGGCGGGGGGGGAGGCGCGCTCCAGCAGGAAGGTGGTCTCGGTCGAGGTGGCCGGCCGGATCTGGACGATCGTCCGCGCCAGCCGCAGCCAGTTGCCGCTGTCGTCCGGCGCCGTCGCCACGATCTGGCCGAGCGTGGTCAGCCCGGCGCGGTAGTCGCCGCGGCGAAAGGCGGCGTCGGCATCGGTTCGCAACATCGCCGCCGGCCTGGCAACGACGCCCGCCTCGGTCTTGATCTGCGCCTCCAGCTTGACCGCGGCATCCGCGAGCTCATCGCGTTTGAAGGCCTTGTCGGCCGCCTGGGCGGAGACCAGACCGAACGCCAGAGCGGCGCACAGGCTGACGGCGCGAACCAAACCGATCATCGAAAACTCCCTGCGGACGAGCGACGCTTCACGTCCAGACATGCGCAGCATGGTGATGGACTCATGACCGCCAGAACCAGACCAACCCCAATCATGGCGGGGCTGCCGTCCCAAAGCAAAGCCGCGCTGGGGGTTGGCCGCGCCCGCGCGGCAAGAGGTTCGCCGGGATCGTCAGATC
>JACMOT010000064.1 GCA_014377915.1 Tardiphaga sp. | reverse complement strand
GCAGCGCGGTGTCGATGCCGATCGCCCGCAGCGAACGCAGATAGAGATCCTGCAGGTCAGGCGGCGACGGCTTGATGATCACCTGAAACTGGTAATAATGCTGCAGACGGTTGGGGTTCTCGCCATAGCGGCCGTCTTTCGGCCGCCGCGAGGGCTGCACATAGGCGGCCTTCCAGGGTTTCGGCCCCAGCGCGCGCAAAGTGGTGGCTGGATGGAAGGTGCCCGCCCCCATTTCCATGTCATAGGGCTGCAAGATCACGCAGCCTTGATCCGCCCAGAAGCGTTGCAGCGCCAGGATGAAGCCCTGGAACGAACGTTCCGGGCGCATATGAGGGGGCAAGGAATCCACGGTCACGTCTTGGGTCACGTTGGGGTCACGATCTCGGTCAATGGGCTGGAGTCGCCGGCGTCAGGGCGCGCGGACCGTATCGGCCGGGCCTCCGGGAATCAAGGCAGTGCGCTGGATCGGATCACGTTAACCCGGCGGTAACCATGGTCGACGACCGGACGGTTGCGGCTGGGCGGTGTTAGGAATTGGCTTTTAACTTGGCGTGAGTGCGGAACGAACTTGGCCGCTGCCGGTTATCCTTTTGAATGGCAGCGCGACCAACACGCCGAACTGCCGGAACCACAAGACCTCCAAGTTTTGCCCAGGCTTCCAACGTTTGCTCGCCGGTTTCGAGGATGGTGCCCCATCCTCAGACCGGCGCAAACATGTTGGAGGCTATTTTTGCGTGGGTTGAGTTGAAGGACCTCTCCACGTCATTTCGAGGAGCGCTTGCGACGAAGAAATCCAGCCCGCGCTTCTGGATTGCTTCGTTTCGCTCGCAATGACGGCCGAAAGGTTTACCCCGGCCGATAGGCGCCGGTGGCGGGATCGCGGCGCAGGGTGCGGACTTCGGCCGGATCGGCCTGTTCGCTGACCCGCGCCAACCGCGCCTCATCCAGATCGTGATTGATGCGTTTCGCGGTCCGGTAGGCCCAGCGAATAATGGCGGCGCTCCCGAGAGCGCCCGCGATGGCGACCAGCGGCGGCATTGCGCGATCCTTGTCGGTCATGACTCACCCTTTGCTGGCGCCAGTGTCGCCCAAGCCCAGCCGTCCCGCAATTGACTTTTACGGGACCAGACACCGTGAATCCCGGCTTCAGAAGCCGTATTTGGCCCAGATCGCCCGCGTTTCCATCGCCGAGATCAGCTGCTCGGGCAGACCTGACAGACCATCCAGCGCGAGTTGTGAGCCGGCGCCCGATTTGCGGCCCAGCAGGCCGGACAGCAGGCCGGTCGGCTGTGAGATCACCGGCGTCTGCACCTTGTCGCCAAAGCGGGCACGCAGCACCGAGCGCAGGTCGCCCACGGCATCGGCGAGGCCCAGCGCGATCGAACTCTCGCCGGCCCAGTATTCGCCGGAGAACAGCGCGTCCTCGGCGCCTTTCAGCCGGGCGCCGCGGCTGCCCTTCACCAAAGCGATAAAGATGGCGTGGATTTCCCGTTGCAGCGCCTTGATGCGGGCCACGTCGTCCGGATTTTCCGGCAGAAAAGGGTCCAGCGTCGCCTTGTGTTCGCCCGCTGTGTAGAGCCTGCGCTCAACGCCGATCTTCCTGATCAGTTCGGTAAAGCCGAAAGTACCGCCAACCACGCCGATCGAGCCGACGATCGAGGACGGATCGACAAAGATCTCATCACCGGCACAGGCGATCATATAACCGCCCGACGCCGCGACATCCTCGACGAACACCAGCACCGGCAGTTTCTTCTCGTCAGCCAGCGCGCGAATCCGCAGATAGATCTGCCGCGATTGCACCGGCGACCCGCCAGGCGAATTGATCACCAGCGCCACCGCCTTGGCATTCTTGGTGGCGAAGGCGCGCTCCAGTGTTTTTGCAACGCCGGCGAGCGACAGGCCAGGCCGTAACGGTGTCGCCGCGCCAATGACGCCGGAAAGTCGCACCACCGGCACCACTGCCGCATTTCGGACAAACCGCGCCGGCAATAGCCGCATCAAGAAGTTGGATTTGATCATTTAGATTTCCTCGGAATTAACCGTATTTTATCACGCGGGTGTCATTGAACCGGGTGACGTTAACAGCGTTGCAATTTCAACAGGCCGAAGCGCCCCCAGCGGAGAAAGACATGAAGATTTATCTTTTGATGCTGATTATCGGCACATTGCTTACTGCGATACATTTCACCTCAACGCCGCAAAAGCGCTCCGAAACCCAGCCGCGGTAACCGGCTTTTTCATAGCGATGCCCAGGGCAGCTGAGCCTGGCCCGCCAGCACCTTTCCGATATAGGGATCCGGCGCTCCTGCCGCATCCCGCAAGTTCAGCGCCGTCCAAAGTGCCGCGGGCGCGCGCCCGCCTTTCACAGCCCGCACCAGGATTCGGATCGCCGGCGCCGCCGGGTCGCCATGCACCGGCAGGATCGCCAAGCTGCCGAAGCCGCGATCGAGCGTCGCGAGCACATCGGCGATTGCATCGGCCCGCCAGATCAGCATCAGCACGCCGCCCGACTTCAGTAATCTCCGCGCCGCGTGAACCCAGCTTTGCAGGGTCGCCGCCGTAGCCACGTGAGCGATTTCCCGCGATTTGTCCGGCGAGGCGCGGTGACGGGCAGGATCATTGAACGGCGGATTCATCAACACGATGTCGGCGCTGTCGGGCGGCAGTGCCGCCGCGACAAAGGCCCCGGCGCTGGCGGTAATATCAAGCGTGATCACATCGACCGCCAGATCGTTGGCCGCCGCATTCGCGCGCGCCAGTCCGGCCAGCCGCGGATCGATCTCCACCAGCGTGAGCGCGATACCATCGACGCGACGGGCCAGGGCCAGCCCGGCGGTACCGATTCCGGCGCCGAAATCCCCCACCCGCGCGCCGGGCCGCGCGGACGTGGCCGCCGCCAGCAGAATCGCATCGTGGCCGGCCCGGTGGCCCGTTTTCGGCTGCCGCAACCGCAATTGGCCGCCGAGGAAGGCATCCTCCGTAGTGTCCTCGGTCTCAGTCATCGAGCCGCAGCTCATGGGCGAGGCCCGCATCGGTCAGCACCTGCCGGGCTTCCCGGGCGTCATCCTCATGCACCAGAATCCGGCGCGGGATCACCCCGGCCGAGCCCTCGAGGATGCTCATGTTCTGGTCCAGCACGAGATAATGGAGATCGGCGCCATCAAGCAGCGCTCCCACCGCCGACACCAGCACCACATCATTGGTTCGCAGCAATTCGCGCACTTCAGATCGCTCCCGTACCGGTTTGCCGTCAAATGTCCGGGACCAGCCCGAGGGCCGATGCCCTTGCCGCGTCCGCTCGCAGTTTCTATTGTGCGGCCGATATCCATTCAGCCGGTGAAGACACCTGTTTTCAACCTGAATCCGCCCTATTTGACCATAAGCGTCTTCTGGTGCGACCGGCCCGCGGTTGCCTGATTGCGCTCACGAACCCGGAGACTGAAGCGTGGCGGTGATTGTTCCCTTCGAGAGCCCCTCGACAGCATCGATAGATCAACTGGTGGGCCTTGTCGCGACCGATATGGAGCGCGTCAATGCGACCATCCTGTCGCGCACCGGCTCGGAAGTGACCATGATCCCGGAAGTCGCCAACCACCTGATTTCCTCAGGCGGCAAAAGACTGCGGCCGATGCTGACGCTGGCGATGGCCAATCTCACCGGTTATACCGGCGAAGGCCATATCAAGCTCGCCGCTTCCGTCGAATTCATGCATACCGCGACCCTGCTGCATGACGACGTGGTCGACCAGAGCGAACTGCGCCGCGGCAAGCTGTCGGCGCGGATGCTGTGGGGTAACGAGGCCAGCGTTCTGGTCGGCGACTTCCTGCTCGGCCAGGCGTTCCGCATGATGGTCGAAGTTGGCTCCTTGCGGGCGCTCGACATTCTCTCCTCCGCCGCCGCGACCATCGCCGAGGGCGAGGTGATGCAGCTCGCCGCCGCGAAGAACACCGCTACCACCGAAGACGAATATCTCGCCGTGATCCGCGGCAAGACCGCCGAGCTGTTCGCCGCCGCCTGCGAAGTCGGCCCGGTGATCGCCAACCGGCCGAAGGCCGAGCAGACCGCCTGCCGCTCCGTCGGGATGAATCTCGGCATCGCCTTTCAGCTGGTCGACGACGTGCTCGACTATGGTGGCAAGGCCGCCAAGCTCGGCAAGAATGTCGGCGATGATTTTCGGGAGGGCAAGATCACCCTGCCGGTGGTGCTGGCGTTTCGCCGCGGCAACGATGCCGAGCGCGCGTTCTGGAGCAAGGTGCTGGAGCGCGGCGAGATCGAGGACGGCGATCTCGATCACGCCATCGGCCTGATGACCAAGCATCGCGCGCTGGAGGACACGATCAGCCGCGCCCACCATTACGGCGCGATGGCCGTCGACGCGCTGGCGCTGTTTCCGTCATCGCCGATGAAGACCGCGCTCGAACAGGTCGTTGCGTTCTGCCTGGCGCGCTCGCACTGATCCAGATAGCCTGAGCGCGTGCCTGATGGCCGCGCTTCAGGATGCTGGCTCGATCCGCAGCCGCACGATCACACCCTCGTCGCCGCGCAGCTCCAGCGCGCCGGAGACATTCTCGTGGCGACGGTCGAGCTGCGTTCCGAGCAGGATTTCGCCGGCCTCGACATGAAGCGAGGCCGGATCGGCGCCAAGATTGAGCACGATCAGTAACGTCTGCCCGTCATAGGCGCGTTGATAGGCCAGCAGGCTGCCGGAGGTCGCGACCGGACGATAATTGCCGAAGATCAATTCCGGCGATCGCCTCCGCAGGTCGATCAGTTGAACATACAGGCTGAGAATGGAATGCGGATCAGCCGCCAGCGTCGCCGCATTCTGCGTGAGATAATCTTCCGCGAGCGGCAGCCACGGCTCACCGATTGTGAATCCCGCCCTTTCCGTAGAGCCCCATTGCATCGGGGTGCGGCAGCCGTCGCGGCCGACACCGAGGCCGGGTACGTTCTTCTCGAATGGATCCCGCACGCGGTCAGGCGGAATCGCGAGCTGCTTCATGCCGAGTTCGTCGCCGTAATACAGCGTCGGCGTGCCGCGCAGGGTCAGCAGCAGCATCGCTGCGACCCGCGCCTGGGCCTCGCCGACGCGGCTGGCGATGCGCGGCCGGTCATGATTGCCAAGCACCCAGTTAGGCCAGGCGCCGAGCGGCAACGCCGCCTCGTAATGCGCGATCATTTCACCGATCTGGGCCGCATTCCACGGCGCCGACAGCAGTGCGAAATTGAACGGCAGATGCGCGCCCGACAGGTCACGGCCGTAATAGGCTACCAGCCGATCGACCGGCAGATAGACCTCTCCGATCAGCACGCGATCGTCGAACTCGTCGACCACGCGGCGCATCTCGGCCACCACATCAAGCGCCTCCGGCCGGTCGGTCGAATACAGCGGCAGCACCGATTCATGCGGCGGACGCCCGACGCCGTAACCGGGATTGGCCGGGTTATCGCGAAACTCGTCGTCCTTGATCAAGTGCCAGATCACATCGACGCGAAAGCCATCGACGCCGCGGCGCATCCAGAATCGCATCACGTCGTAGATCGCCGCGCGAACTGCCGGATTCCGCCAATTCAGGTCCGGTTGCCTGTCAAGAAACGCATGGTAATAATATTGCTGCGTCGGCTCGTCATATTGCCATGCGCTGCCGCCGAATTCCGACATCCAGTTGGTGGGCGCGCTACCATCGGGCTTGGGGTCGCGCCAGATATACCAGTCGCGTTTGGGATTGTGCCGCGAAGCGCGGCTCTCGATGAACCACGGATGCTGGTCCGACGTATGGTTCGGCACCAGATCAAGAATCAGCTTGAGCCCCAGATCATGCGCGGCGACGACCAGCGCGTCGAAATCTGCCGGGCTGCCGAACAGCGGATCGATGCCGAGATAGTCCGAAATATCGTAACCAAAATCCGCCATTGGCGAGGGAAAGATCGGCGACAGCCAGATCGCATCGACGCCGAGCTGACGCAAATAAGGCAGCCGGCCAATGATGCCGGCAAGATCTCCGACCCCATCACCATTGGAATCCTGAAACGAGCGCGGGTAGATCTGATAGATCGTCCCGGCCTGCCACCACACTGTCGCTGCGGAATTCATGTTCGAGTATTAAACCAGTATCGCATGCGAATATATACCCACACAAAAAGCGGCCTCCCGCGGGAAGGCCGCTTTTCATCATGGATCAGATTAATCGCGCTCGATGACAACCGAGCGACGCTCACCGCGATCATAGTCCCGGTCGCGATCCCGGCGCTTGATCACGACGGTATCTCCCCGATCTCGGCGATCGCGGTAATAGTCGCGGTCCGGATCGCGATACCGATCGCCGCGCACAGCCCCCACGGTGACGCCGCCGGGACCGACGCCAACACCGATTTCCTGGGCCTTGGCGGGAATTGCACTGGTAATGGCGGCCGCAGCAACGGCCATGATTGCGAACTGCTTGATCATCTGCGTGCTCCTGTGAGGATGAACTATCGGTTAGGAAAGTCGATATCGCGGGGATAGTTCCGCAATATTCCCGCCACTGCTGCCATCGTCCCGAAGAAGCGAATAATTCAGAAAATTACCGCGGCGGCAGGATCGCATTGCTCGGCATCGGGCTATCTGTAATCTGCTGGCCGAACAGGCTGCCGACCAGTTCGACCATGACGCGGGCGGTTCGGCCGCGCTCGTCAAGGAACGGGTTGAGCTCGACTACATCGAGCGAGCACAGCAGTCCAGAATCGTGCAAAAGCTCCATGATCAGATGCGCTTCGCGATAGGTGGCGCCGCCGGGCACCAGGGTGCCGACGCCCGGCGCCGTCGCCGGATCGAGGAAGTCGACATCGAAGGAGACATGCAGCACGCCGTTGCGCGCCCTGACTCGTTCGATCACGCGGCGGATCAGCACGCTGACACCAAATTCGTCGATCTGCCGCATGTCGGCGACTGCGATCCGTCGCTCGCGTACCAGCTCCTTCTCGAGCCGGTCGATCGAGCGGACGCCGAACAGATCGAGATGGGCGGGCGTAATCGAAGCCCGCGGCTCGGCACCGAGCAGACCGTCGAGCCCGGGCTCACCGCACAGAAAGGCCGCTGACATGCCGTGCATGTTGCCGGTGATGGTAGTAGCCGGCGTATTGTAGTCGGCATGGGCATCCAGCCAGAGCACGAACAGTTCGCGCCCCTTTTTATGCCAATGCCGGGCGATGCCATTGACCGATCCCATCGACAGGCTGTGATCGCCGCCCAGAAAGATTGGCAGTACCCCGGTCTGCGCCAGGGCGTAGGCCCGCGCGCTCAGCGCCTGAATCCATCGCTGGATATCGCGGTAGTGCCTGGCATTTTCCGGCGGAATGTCAATCGACGGATACGCGTCCAGCAACGCCAGGTCGCCGTGATCCTCAACCGCGAAACCGAGCTCCTGCAACAGCGTGCCGAGCCCGGCGGTGCGCATCGCCGCCGGACCCATCAGGGTGCCGCGCTGCGAGGCTCCGACCTCGACCGGTGCGCCCAATAGCGCGATCCGCCGGTATGGAAAAAACTCTATCATGGACGACACTCCAGCATCGGGCTCATCATGGGTCGCAGGCCGCGGACAATGTCCCACCCGGCAGCGCGTTCCACCGCGGAACACGGTATTGAAATCCAGCGGGTGCGATGAAAATATGAAAATAACTTCCAAAAGCGTGACGCTGCACTGCAACGTATTGGCGCGCAGATAGTTATAGAGCGAATTTGATTTCGGGCTTTTCCAATCAGCGGGGCAATCGTGACCAATAGAACAGTCGAAGAAGGCCTACCCTATCCCTTGGGCGCGCATTGGGACGGGAGCGGCACCAACTTTGCGCTGTTTTCTGGCAATGCCACCAAGGTTGAAATCTGCCTGTTTGAGGGCGACACCGAGACCCGCATCGAACTTCCGGAATATACCGACGAGGTTTTTCACGGCTATCTTCCCGATGTCGTCCCCGGCACCTTCTATGGATACCGCGTCCACGGGCCCTATGAGCCGGAGAACGGCCATCGCTTCAATCCCAACAAGCTGCTGCTCGATCCCTATGCCCGCGCCCATGCCGGACAGCTGGAATGGAATCCGGCCGTGTTCGGCTACAAGATGGAGACCGGCGACGATACCACGTTCGACGAGCGCGACAGCGCGCCATTCATGCCGAAATGCGTCGTGGTCGACAAGAATTTCGACTGGACCGGAGAGGCCGGCCGGCAAAACGTGCCATGGGACCAGACCATCGTCTACGAAGTCCACGTCAAGGGCTTTACCAAACAGCATCCCGACGTGCCCGAGGCGCTGCGCGGCACCTATGCCGGCTTCGGCAGCGATGCGTCGGTCAACTATCTGAAAGAGCTCGGCGTCAGCTCAATAGAGTTGCTACCGATCCACACTTTCATCAATGATGATTATCTGCTCGAAAAAAAGCTGACGAATTACTGGGGTTACAACTCGATCGGCTTCTTCGCGCCCGACCCACGCTATGCGTCCGACGTCCCGAACTCGCTGCGCGAGTTCAAGGAGATGGTCGCAAAATTGCATGCCGCCGGCCTCGAAGTGATCCTCGACGTGGTCTACAACCATACGGCCGAAGGCAATGAACTCGGGCCGACGCTGTCGTTCAAGGGCATCGACAATGCCAGCTACTACCGGCTGATGCCGGACAAGAAGCGCCATTACATCAACGACACCGGCACGGGGAATACGGTCAACCTGTCGCATGCCCGCGTCATCCAGATGGTCAATGACAGCTTGCGTTACTGGGTGCGCGAAATGCATATCGATGGCTTCCGCTTCGATCTCGGCACCATTCTGGCGCGCGAAGTCTATGGCTTCGACGAGCAGAGCGGTTTCCTCAAGGCGGTCGATCAGGATCCGTTACTGACCACTGTCAAGCTGATCGCCGAACCATGGGACATCGGCCCCGGCGGCTATCAGGCCGGCGGCTTTCCGCCCGGCTGGGCGGAATGGAACGACAAGTTCCGCGACACGATGCGCGATTTCTGGCGTGGCGAGGCCTCGGTGGCGGCGCTGGCGCCGCGGCTGTCGGCCTCGACCGACATGTTCAACCATCATGGCCGGCGCGCCTGGTCTTGCGTCAATTTTGTGACCGCCCATGACGGCTTCACGCTGAACGACTGGGCCAGCTACAACGACAAGCACAACGAAGCCAACGGCGAAGACGGCAAGGACGGCAGCTCCAATAATGGCTCCTGGAATTGCGGCGTCGAAGGCCCGACCGACGACAAGGAGGTGCTGGCGCTACGCAACCGGCAGAAGCGCAACATGCTGGCATCGCTGCTGTTTTCCCAGGGCACGCCGATGCTGCTCGGCGGCGACGAATTCGGCCGCACCCAGAACGGCAACAACAATGCCTACTGCCAGGACAGTGGAATCTCCTGGTTCAACTGGAAGCTCGATGATGACGGCAAGGATCTGCTTGGATTCACCAAACGGCTGATCCGGCTGGTCAATGACTATCCGATTCTGCGCCGTAGTCGCTTCCTGACTGGCCAGCATGACCCGCATCTCGACGTCAAGGATGTGACCTGGATCAACGCCAATGGCGGCGAGATGCAGGATGAGCACTGGTCGGATGGCAACATGAAATGCTTCGGCATGTTGCTGGACGGCCGTGCCCAGAAGACGGGTATCCGTAAGCGGGGCGAAGACCAGACCATGCTGATGGTCCTGAACGGTTTCGAGGGACTGGTCGACTTCACGATGCCGGAGGCAGCCGCCGGGGCCGCCTGGGAATTACTGGTCGATACCAACATGCTCGACAAGCCCACTGGCGAGGACTTTCCGTTTGGCCATGTATACCAGGTCACCGGGCGTTCGCTGCTGCTGCTGTCGCTTAAAGACTAGTCCCCTCTTGTGAGCGCGTTCACGGAATGATCGTCCCGGCCCGTAAGGGCCGGGACGATCTGCTTCGAGCTACAGCACAAGGGCCATAAATTCCGCACTTTCACCCTCCTGTCTTCGGGGACGAAGGCCAGCCACTACACTTATCTGGCAACGTTAATTCGATTTG
>JACMOT010000642.1 GCA_014377915.1 Tardiphaga sp. | reverse complement strand
ATCTTTTTCGAATTCTGCCCGACGCTCGGCAACAATCACGGCCTGATCAACATCATGCTCGGCACCGGCGTGGTGCTGCCGACCGGCGGCACCACCACCGAGGTGGTCCCGGTCGCCGTGGCGCATCTGCGCTGCACCACGGCGGGGGCGATGCAATTGCGCGACGCCATCGACAAGGCGCTGCTGATCGGCGCCGCCGTATCCAACCCGGACGGCAAATCGAACTGAACGGAATGGCTCGCGGTCGCCGCCAGAGTCAGATTCAGGTTGCTCAAATCATGTCCCGGACACGGTGCATGGCGCCTCCGCGAGGGGGCGTCGTGCGCCGCGGAGCCGGGACCGCCATGAAACTCCGCATTTGGTACGGTCCCGGCTGCGCGGAGCAGCATAAGCATGCCGCACCGCGTCCGGGACACCCGTCATTCATCCTGACGGATCAGACCCTAGCGCGGCGGCCGTGACCAGGTGGCGCCCGGCGCGCCGGTGATCTTGCCGGGATAGTCGATATTGACCACGCAATTGCCGCGCAGATCGGCGGCGGCCTGAAGACATTGCTGGTAGTCGAAGAAGCGGCAGATCTGCGGCAGGCTACCCGGCCCTCGCGGCCCGCCCGTCAGCACGCAGAACGGCGGAATATCGGAACGGACGGCGCCCGGCCGCGCCTGCGCGCCATCGGGGACCAGCGCGGCGGCGAACGCCAGCATGGCGATGACCGCCAGGAGCGGCCTTCGCAGCGGCCCAGGGTGAGCGGTCCAGCTAGCGCGCATGACGGGACCTTGCCGCGGCAGGCGATGACGACGCGCCGGGACGATAGTCGATGTTCTGCACGCAATTGCCGCGGCTGTCGGCGGCGGCCTGCAGGCATTGCTGATAGTCGGAATAGACGCAAGAGCCGGTATAGGACGCGTCGCCATTGGCGCCGCCCCGCGCGATGCAATAGCGCGCGGTGCCCTCGTCGGCGATCGCCGCCGGCGCGGGGGCGATCAAGGTGACGGCGAGACCCAGCCACGCCGCTGCCAGCAACGGCGCTGATAGGTCGCGGAAAGTCCGCGGTAAAATCGGTGTCATCGTCATGGCCTGCCCGGGACGGAGTGGCGGGCACGACGCCCGCTTTTCCGATATAGGGGGCGAGGCGAGCCGCGAACACCCGCTTCACGCGATTGCGTTCAGCCTGGGCCGCGGCGTCATGCCGCCGGCCTATTTCAGCGCGGTGTTGACGGTGGTGTAGCGGCCGTTGAGCGTGGTGCCGAGACCCTGCACGGTGGCGATGATGATGCCGGCCGCGATCAGCGCGTATTCGATCGCCGTCGCGCCGGACTCGTCGCTGACAAATCCTGAAATCAATCGCAGCATCGCAGCACCCCGGCCCCGGCGCCGGTTTCTCCGGGGCCCTTCGGCGGCACCCTAGGCGGCATTGGTTGCAGAGCGGTTCACCAACACGCTGAATGATCGGTTAATGAGGTGGTAACTATCTACGCGTCTACGGCTTGAAGAAAGCTGGATCGTTGAGCGCCTTGATCAGCGTGTCCACCATGTCGGCGGCGGCGTGGTCCTCGCGCTCCTCGAGCAATTCCCACATCTTGCGCAAATTGGCGCGCATCGGCGCCTTCAGCGAGGGGTCGCGTTCGATCAGGGTCCGCGCGATGCAGAACGCAATCGCCTCGGTGCCCATTTTGGTCTGTTCGATGGTCGGTCGGCTCATGGCAAGTCCTTTCAGCCAGGCGACGCCGCGGCGAGGACCCGAATGCGCCCCCGGCCAGCTGCCGGAACCTGTCGTGATGATTGGTCGGGCGATGCCCGGCAGGTAGCGCAAATGGTCGCATGAAGGAAGCCCCCGCCGCACCGGACGGTCGCCGGCAGCCTCCATTATCCCGCCACGCCGAGCGCTATTCCAGATCGATCGCCTGGTAGCGGCCGTTCTCGTCCAGCGCCGTGCCCCACACCTTGTGCGAGGCCTGATGCTCGGTGCGGCCGAAGCTGAGCACGGTGCCGAGCCCCATATCGAGCTGGCGCAGGCTCTCCAGACTGTCGACCAGGCGCTCGGTATCGAGTTGCGGGCTGGCCTGCCGCAGCGCCTGCACCAGCACATTGCCGGTCACATAGCCTTCCAGCGACACATAATCGGCGGCCTCGCCGGGAGAATACTTGGCCAGCGCCTTTTTATATTCGAGAATCGCCGACGAATAGCCATCCACCGCCGGCACCACCTGGGTGACGATCACCCCGCTGGCAAAGCGTGGCCCGAGCAGCTTCAGTTCCTCGGCCAGCGCGGTGCTGCCGACGAACGAGACGTTGGTGTAGATCATCGCCGGATACAGATCGCGGGTCTTCTCGATGAATTTGGCCGCGGCCCGGTAGGACGCGACCATCACCACCGCCTTGATGGTTCCCTTGTGCGACGTCAGCTGCGTGATCGCGTCGGTGACGTCCACGGTGTTGCGCTTGTAGTTCAGCCGCAGCGGCACCTGGTCCGCGGCGCCGAGCGCGCGCATCGCCTTCACCACCCCGGCGTAACCGGCATCGCCATAGCCATCCTGCTGCGCCATCACCGCGATCTGCCGGGCCGGCACGCGACGCACTTTCACCAGATAGCGCACCACCGCGTCGGTCTCCTCGACATAGCTGGCGCGGTAGTTGAAGACGTAACGGTCCGGCGGGTCACGGCGCAGCACCGGCGCGCCGGTGAAGGCGCCGAAGAACAGCATCTGACGGTCCAGCGCATAAGGCAGTGCCACGGCGGCGGTGGGCGTCCCGACATTGCCGATGATGCAGAACACCTGCTCCTTGTCGTAGAGCTGGGCCATCGCCTCCGGCGTCCTTGTCGGCTCGTAGCCGTCATCGGCGGCGATCAGGCGCAGCACCCGGCCGTCGATGCCGCCGGCATCGTTGACGCGGTTGAAGGCGGTGTCGAGGCCGAGCTTCATCTGGCGGCCGAGTTCCTTGGAGGAGCCCGAGAACGGCGCCGCCATGCCGAGCCGGATTTCGCGGTCGGTGATGCCGCGAGCCGCGACGCCGCCGGCAGCCGCCGGAGCCGCGGCGGCAACCGGCGCCGCCAGCGCCGGCGCCGGCGTAGTGGCCGGCGGGCTCGCGCCGATCGGGCGGTCCAGGTCCGCGGAACGGGGTTCCCCCGCCCCGCCGTCGGGGGCGGGCGT
>JACMOT010000641.1 GCA_014377915.1 Tardiphaga sp. | reverse complement strand
GCCGCCAATGGCGGTGCCTATGCGCCGGACCTGTCGGTGGTGGCGAGGGCCCGCACCTATGATCGCGGCTTTCCGCAGGTCATCTTCGACTTCTTCACCCAGTTCCAGCAAAAGGGCCCGAATTACATCGACGCCCTGCTGCAGGGCTACGTCGATCCGCCGCCGGCCGACTTCAAGCTGCCGGAAGGCGCTTATTACAACACGTTCTATCCCGGCCATGCCATCAAGATGCCGAAGCCGATCTCCGACGATCAGGTGACCTATGATGATGGTACGCCGCAGAAGGTCGAGAACTACGCCAAGGACGTCGCCAGCTTCCTGATGTGGACCGCGGAGCCGCACCTCGAGGCGCGCAAGCGCACCGGTCTGCAGGTCATGGTGTTCCTGCTTATCCTCGCGGGCTTGCTGTACTTCACCAAGAAGCGGGTCTGGGCCGACGCGCATTAGCAGTGTGCCGCCTCATGCAAACGAAAAGCCCCCGCGGGGGCTTTTTTGTTGAGTGGATTTTGTGTCCCGGGCGCGCGGCGGTGCGAAGGATCGCCGCGCGCCCGGGACCATCGCAAACGCCGACGCCCGCGACGGCCGTCCATGTAGCGATTGCCTTGTCATCGCCGCGCCGTCAAAATACCGACTAATAGCGTTCAGCGATTCAGGAGGATCCCATGGGTACGAACATCACCTTCAAGCGCCCCGACGGCAAGGAAGCCGGCGGCTATCTCGCCAATGCCTCGGCCGGCAACGCGCCGGGCATCGTCGTGATCCAGGAATGGTGGGGCCTGTCGGAGCAGATCAAGGGCCTGACCGACCGCTTCGCGCTGGCCGGCTTCGACGCGCTGGCGCCGGACCTCTATAATGGCAAGGTGGTGCCCTATCACGACACGGACGCCGCCGGCGCCGAGATGAACTCGCTCGACTTCATGGACGCCACCACCCAGACCGTGCGCGGTGCCGCGCAATATCTGGCGCGCAACGGCGCCAAGGTCGGGCTCACCGGCTTCTGCCTCGGCGGCGCGGTGACCATCATCGGCGCCTGCAAGATCCCCGAGTTGAAGGCCGCCGTGGCGTTCTACGGCATCCCGCCGGAGGGTGCTGCCAAACCCGCCGACGTGCAGGTGCCGCTGCAGGGCCACTTCGCCAACCGCGACGACTGGTGCACGCCGGCGGTGGTCGACGGTTTCGAAGCCGGCCTCAAGGCCGCCGGCAAGACCGCCGAGTTTTTCCGCTATGAGGCCGACCACGCTTTCGTCAACGAACAGCGCGCCAGCGTGCATGACCGCGAAGCCGCCGAACTGGCCTGGGGCCGGGCGACCGCGTTCTTCAGGAAGCATCTGGGATAGGGGGCCCGTGCATTCGCATGCTGATCCGCCGTGCGCGTCATGAGGATGCCGATCAGGCCTGCGCGGTGCTGCGCCGGTCGATCGCCGAGCTCTGCCTTGATGATCACCATGACGATCCGGCGATCCTGCGGATGTGGCTCGGCAACAAGACTCCAGCGGTGGTCGGGGGGTGGATCGCTGACCCAGATATCATCGTCCTCGTAGCGGTCGAGGACGACACCGTACTGGCCGTCGGCGCCGTCCGGCCCCACGGCGAAATCACGCTCAATTACGTCTCGCCGGATGCGCGGTTCAAAGGCGTCAGCCGTGCCTTGCTGGCGCAGCTTGAGGCGACCGCACACGAGCTCGGCAACGACTCCTGCCACCTGCAAAGTACGGAAACGGCACGCCGGTTCTATCTCGCGTGCGGCTATGAACAGGTCGGGATGGCCCAGCGCAAGCACGGCACCACCGGGTCCTATCCGATGCTGAAGCGGTTTGTCCGGGACTGACGCGGTAGTGGTTTCCTGCTATGGTCGCAACGAGTGCATCTCAGGAGCATGACCATGATCGTCACCAAGATCGGCGATAGTCTCGGCATTCGCCTCTCCGCCGAGGACGTCGCGCGGCTGGGCTTAAAGGAAGGCGACAAGGTGGTCGTCAAGCCACTCGATATCACGCCTGCCATCATGACTGATCCCTTGGCACGAAAAAAAGCGCTGGAGGATCTGCGGCGATTTGAGGGGATGATGCCGGCGGGCTTTAAGTTCGATCGCGACGAGGCGAATGAGCGGTAATTTCTTCGACTCGAATGTCCTTTTGTACCTCGCATCTGGCGCGCAGGACCGTATTGCGCGAATCCAGCGCCTCGTCGATGACGGCGGCACCATCAGCGTTCAAGTGTTGAACGAGATGGCCAGCGTATCCCGGCGTAAATTCAGGATGTCGTGGCAGCAGACGTCAGTGTTTATTGATCGGACCAAGGGGCTGTTGGATGTCATCCCAGTTACCATTGATATTCACCAGTCCGGCCTTCACCTTGCCGAGCGCTATGGCTTCTCGATCTACGACAGCTTCATCGTCGCCGCGGCGCTGGCTGCCGATTGCGACACGTTGTGGTCCGAGGACATGCAGGACGGGATGCTGGTCGATGGCCGGCTGCGGATCGTCAATCCGTTCCGGATCTAGGCCAACCGAACCTACCAAAGCGGCCCTTGACGTCTCCCTCTCGCCATGGCTCATTGCCGCCATGAAAGCAGCACGTTGCCCCCTACCTCTCTGGTGGCGCACCTCCTGACCGAGGTGGCTGTGCGATTCCGTTTTCAATCGTCGAAGGCCGCCATCGCAGTGCGACGGCCTTTGCTCGTTTGTCCTGTGTGGCGCTCCTCCGGCCAATTTCGTAAGAGGATGCCATGAACCGGACGGTATTTTCCCTTCCCGCCGACAGCGCCTACCAGACCCGAGCCGGGTTGGCGGTGGCGCGTCATGTCGCGCAATTCACCGGCGGTACCGCGCTCGACGACCTGATCGAGCTACTGGACCATCGCCGCGGCGTGGTGCTGTCGTCCGGCACCACGGTGCCCGGGCGCTATGAGAGCTTCGACCTCGGCTTTGCCGATCCGCCATTGCTGCTGGAGACCACCGGACCGGGGTTTGCGCTGACGGCACTGAATGCCCGCGGCCGGGTGCTGATCGGCTTCCTCGGCGACACGCTGCGTGATCCCGCCGTCATCATCGACAGGCGCTCGGCCAATTTGCTGCAAGGCCACATCCTGCGCGGCGACGCCCCGGTCGACGAGGACCAGCGTACCCGCCGTGCCAGCGTGATCTCGCTGGTGCGCGATATGGTGGCGCAGCTGTTCTCATCGGAAGACCCGATGCTCGGCCTGTTCGGCGCCTTCGCCTATGATCTGGTGTTCCAGATGGAAGACCTGAACCAGAAGCGCGCCCGCGAGGCCGACCAGCGTGACATCGTGCTGTATCTGCCGGACCAGCTTTTGGCCTATGACCGCGCCACCGGCCGCGGCGTCACGCTGAGCTACGATTTCACCTGGAAGGGCAACTCGACCGCCGGCCTGCCGCGCGAGACGCCGGACTCGGGCTACACCAAACAGCCGCGCCAGGGCTTTGCCGATCACGCGCCGGGCGACTATCAGCGCACGGTGGAAACCGCACGCGCCGCCTTTGCCCGCGGCGACCTGTTCGAGGCGGTGCCGGGCCAATTGTTCGCCGAACCCTGCGAGCGCTCGCCGGCCGAAGTGTTTCAGCGGCTCTGCGTCATCAACCCGTCACCCTATGGCGCGCTGATGAATCTCGGCGACGGTGAATTTCTCGTGGCAGCCTCCCCTGAGATGTTCGTGCGCTCCGATGGCCGCCGCATCGAGACCTGTCCGATCTCCGGCACCATCGCGCGGGGCCTCGATGCCATCGGCGATGCCGAGCAGATCCGTCAATTGCTGAATTCGGAGAAGGATGAATTCGAGCTCAACATGTGCACGGATGTCGATCGCAACGACAAGGCGCGAGTCTGCGTCCCCGGCTCCATCAAGGTGCTGGCGCGGCGCCAGATCGAGACCTATTCGAAACTTTTTCACACCGTCGACCACGTCGAGGGCGTGCTGCGGCCGGGATTCGACGCGCTCGATGCCTTCCTCACCCATGCCTGGGCGGTCACCGTCACCGGGGCGCCAAAGAAGTGGGCGATGCAGTTCGTCGAGGACAATGAGCGCTCGAGCCGCCGCTGGTACGCCGGCGCGATCGGCGCGGTGATGTTCGACGGCGGCATCAACACCGGCATCACCATCCGTACCATCCGGATGAAGGACGGTCTCGCCGAGGTCCGCGTCGGCGCCACGCTGCTGTTCGACTCCGATCCCGTCGCCGAGGAAAAGGAATGCCAGACCAAGGCCGCGGCCTTGTTCCAGGCGCTGCGTGGCGACGCGCCAAAACCGCTGTCGGCCTTCGCGCCGGATGCGTCCGGCTCCGGCAAGAAGGTGCTGCTGATCGACCATGACGACAGCTTCGTGCACATGCTGGCGGATTATTTTCGTCAGGTCGGCGCCACCGTGACGGTGGTACGTCATGTCCATGCGCAGACCGTGCTGAACCGGGAAAAATTTGATCTGCTGGTGCTGTCGCCGGGGCCGGGACGCCCGGAGGATTTCGGCATCAAGGGCACCATCGACACCGCGCTGGAGAAGCAATTGCCGGTGTTCGGCGTCTGCCTGGGCGTGCAGGCGATCGGCGAATATTTTGGCGGCGTGCTCGGGCAACTGGCGCAGCCGGCGCATGGCCGGCCGTCGCGGGTGCTGAACCGTGGCGGCAGACTGATGTTCAACCTGCCCAACGAGATCGTAATCGGCCGCTACCATTCGCTCTATGTCGAGCAGGACAGCATGCCCGCTGTGCTCACCGTCACCGCCTCCACCGAGGACGGTATCGCGATGGCCATCGAGCACACGACCCTACCGATCGGCGGTGTGCAGTTTCACCCGGAATCGCTGATGTCGCTGGGCGGCGACGTCGGCCTGCGCATCGTCGAGAATGCATTCCGGCTAAAGGCTACCCACTGACCATGCAGCCGCCATCGCGAGGAGAGAAGCGACGCGGCAATCCAGAGAGCCACTCGCGCAGACTGGATTGCTTCGTCGCAAGGGCTCCTCGCAATGACGAGTGTCTATTATCCTCACCTGAGAAAACACACCGATGACTCCTGAACTCGAACACGATCTCAAAGCCTCCGTCCGCACCATCAAGGATTATCCCAAGCCGGGTATCCTATTTCGCGATATCACCACGCTGCTCGGCGACGCGCGTTCGTTCCGCCGCGCCATCGACGAACTGGTGCAGCCCTGGGCGGGCTTGAAGATCGACAAGGTCGCCGGTATGGAAGCGCGCGGCTTCATCATCGGCGGCGCGGTGGCGCACCAGCTCTCGGCCGGCTTCGTGCCGATCCGCAAAAAAGGAAAACTGCCGCACACCACGGTGAGCATCGCCTATTCGCTGGAATACGGCCTCGACGAGATGGAAGTGCACGCCGACGCCATCAAGCCTGGCGAGCGCGTCATCCTGGTCGATGATCTGATCGCCACCGGCGGCACCGCCGAGGGCGCCTGCAAGCTGGTGCGCCAGATCGGCGCCGAGGTGATGGCGGCCTGTTTCATCATCGATCTGCCGGACCTCGGCGGCGCCGCCAAGCTGCGCGCCATGAACGTCCCGGTACGCACGCTGATGAGTTTTGACGGGCATTGATTGAATCTGTCGTTCCGGGGCGCTGGCGGCGTCAGCCGCTGGCGAACCCGGAACCTGGAAATGCTTTTGCCAAAACATCTCGGGATTCCCCGCCACTCCAATTGGAGTGGCTGAGGTTCGCTCGAGCTGCGCTCTCGCGCCCCGGAATGACGATCACGACCTCCGCAGCAGCAATTGCAGCTCGATCTCGCGAAAGCTGAAATAGTTCTTCCGGATCCACTGGTGCAGCTCGGTGGATGAATCCTTTTCCGCGCGCAGATAGCCGGTGAAGGAAAAATTCAGCCGGTCGATATAGGTCTTCAGGAAGCTCGGCAGCGCGGAAATCTCCAGGATCCGGCCCTGCGCCAGCGCCGGCGGCAGGTCGCCGCGCACCACCTGTTCGTTGTTGATGACATATAGCGCATAGGCCGGCAGTTGCGCCCGCAGCGTGGCATGGGCGCGCAGCGAGGCGCGGTCGGTGTCGCCGACGAACAGCACGATCGGCGCCACGCCGCGCCGCGCGGCTTCCTTGGCGAAACCGATCTCGGCGGTCATCTTGAAGAATTCGTCGAATGCGAAGTAGCCGAGGTCAAGCACCTTGGCGACGTCGTCACCGACAATCAGGCGGTCCATCAGCGCCATCTTGTCGAATGTGTCATCGATCGACGCGGTCTCGGTCAGTGTCGGCAGGAAGTCGAGCAGCGACGGTTCTTTCAGGCTGATGTCGAACGCCGTGACGCCGCCGCGCTGCAGTGCCAGGAATTCGGTCAGCAGCCGCGCCACCAGCGTCTTGCCGACCTGCGGCCGTGTCGAACAGATGATGTAGACGGGCGTGCGGCGCATCAGGGCAATATATCAAGATCAAGCGGACAGAGGAGAATCATCGAAAGCCGCCGAACGCTGGCCGTGCGCTCCCTCGCCCCGCTTTCGCGGGGAGAGGTTAAAAAAAACGCCTACTTCTCGCCGGGGCCGCGCGGCTTGTCGTTGACGAGGTCGGTCAGCTTGATGCGGTCGAATTCGCTCCACACATTGGCCAGCCAGTGCCGCACATAGCCGCGCAGCACGAAGGAGTAATTCGCGGCCTCGTCATGCACGCCCTTGTTGGCGACGAATTTGAGGAACGGCACCGAGGACACTTCGACCTGCTCATAGGCCATCTCGTTGAGCTTCGGGATCGTCAGTTCGACGGCGTCCTTGATGCGGTGGAAGTAGGAATTATAGGTCGCCTGGTCCCACTCGAAGAAGTTGGTGTTGTTGATGAAATTCTTCACCAGATAATATTTGGCGCCGCCCATGAAGCCGGCAGTCTCGGCGATCTCGTCCAGCGAGGCGATCGAGGGCCCGAGAATGTGGAACACGGCAAAGGTGATCTGGCCGGACTTGGCGGCGTCGAGGAAACCGATGTCGCGCAAGGAAGCCAGCGCCGGCGACAGCAGTCCGGCGCGGACGTCGATCACGGTGACCGAGGGCGCGGAGGAATTCAGCGTATCGAAGATCTTCATCTGGTCGGCCGTGGTCGTCATGTCGACGATCTCGGTGATGTCCGGATGGAAGCGCTTCAGCGTGCCGCGCGGCGATTCGGTGTCGAAGGCACGGGTCGGCACATTGTTGGCGCTGAAATAATCCAGAATGGTCCGCGACACGGTGGTCTTGCCAACGCCGCCCTTGTCCGCGCCGACCACAATCACTGCTGGCTTCGCCATGGAATTCCTTTGTCGCGTTGTCATTGGGGCCTGCGCGCGAGACTCGCGCGGCCACAATACCCCAACCCTGCTTTGGGCGCGAACATGGCAGAAACAAGGGAGATTTCAAATCCCGGATTGAACCGGGTTGTACTGAGGTGCCGGATTGTGCGGCGCCGTAGCTTCTGCCTCACACGTGCCGCATCCGAAGCACTGCGCCGGACCGGGTGGCGCCGGGGGCGTCGCTGAATGGCCCGGCACGCAGCTGGAGCGGCGGGCGGAGTGATTCGGCATGGGCACCGGTCGGCAGCGGTCCGCGTGGCCGATCCGCATCGGTCCTCGAAGACGTTTCGACATTCAGCGGCGTGTTGGCGCAAGATTATCGTTCGTCATCTCTTTGTCACCCACCGGACCTAATCAGACCATAATTTCTCGGTTGGAGGTAGTGTGATGTGGAGTCGGCGTAACGGCGTCAGCCGGGTGGCGATGCTGATGGGTCTGGTGGCGGCGCCGGTGTCAGCGCATGCAGCGTCGTTTGCGGTGCCAGCGGGCACCACGGATACGGCGACCAAGACCGTCGCCGGCACAGATACGGGCACCGTCGAGAGCGGCGCCGTGCTGCGCTCCACCTCGGGTACCGCGACGATCGGCTGGAACGGCACTTCCACTGGCGTTGTCATCAGCAATTCCGGCATCATCGAGAACGCCAGCACAGGCCGGGTGATCGACGCCAGCGGTGCCGTGGCCGGCCGCACCTTTACCTTCCTCAACAATATCGGCGCCATCGTGCGCTCGACGCAAAACGACGTGTTCCGTTTCAACCTGGCGATGACCTCGGGCACCATCGTGATCGACAATGCCGGCCTGATCCAGGCCGGCGGTAGCGGTTACACCTCCGGACTCGGCCAGGCCATCGATGCGCGCGGCATGACCGGCGCCGCGAGCATGACCATCATCAACCGCGCCACCGGCATCATCGAAGCCCTCAGCGACGACGCCATCCGCACCGGTCAGACCACGGTGGTCGAGAACTACGGCATCATCCGCAGCTTCGGCACCAACACGTCCAGCGGCTCCTCCGACGGCATCGATGCCGGCGCCAACACCGGAGCCGTCATCAACAACCGCTCCGGCGGTCTGATCTCGGGCGCGCGCCACGGCATCACCGCGGACACCAATATCGTGGTGAATAACGAGGCCGGCGGCACCATCCTCGGCCGCAACGGCTCCGGCGTCGGCTCTGACGGCACCGGCACCGTGACCAATTACGGCCGCATCACCGGCGCCTATGCCGGCGTCGGCAACATCTTCGATGCCAGCGGCACGGCTCAGATCAATGGCGACGGCGACGGCGCCGATATTGACCTCGCCGCGACGATCACTAACTACGGCGTCATCGAGGGCACCGGCGCCGGTAGATTGGATAGCGGCAACCGCGCCAACAAGTCCGAGGGCATCTCGATCGGCGGCGGTACGATCACCAATTTCGGCATGATCAGTGGCGCCTCGTACGGCATCGTCGTCAACAACGATTCTAACGTCGATCGATCACGCAGCGGCGTTGCAGCGACCACCATCACCAACAATGAAGGCGGTACCATCATCGGCCAGAACGGATTCGCGATCCGGCTCGAGAACAAGATCGGCACCGGCGCCGACAACGACATCATCAT
>JACMOT010000640.1 GCA_014377915.1 Tardiphaga sp. | reverse complement strand
GTGGCGCTGGGAGCCGATGAAGAACCTGCCGGACCTGATCGTGCCGTTCAAGCGCCCGGTCTATGAGCGCGTGGTGAAGGAATTTTCCAGGTTGTCTGGCGAGTAACGCTCGTGTCCGACAAACCCTATCGCCCAATGTCGGCGTCGCTCTGTTCAACGCTGAAGGCCGCGTCCTGATCGGCCGGCGCTTCAGGGATGACGGGCCGGAGATCGTTCTCCCGGGGCTGGAATGGCAGATGCCGCAGGGCGGCATCGATGCGGATGAGGATTCTCGTGTCGCGGTGATGCGCGAGCTCTTTGAGGAGACCGGCGTGGTGCATGCCGACTATCTCGATGAGACCGACTGGATGACCTACGATTTCATCGCCTTCGACGATCCGACGCATCGCTTCGCAAGGTATCGCGGCCAGCGCCAGAAATGGTTCGCGCTGCGCTTTACCGGCAAGGATGAGGAAGTCGATCCGCTGACGCCGCGCAACGGCCAGCCGGCGGAATTCGACGCCTGGCGCTGGGAACGGCTGGACCGCGTGGCGGATCTCGTGGTGCCATTCCGGCGCGAGGTCTACCGCGCGGTGGCCGCCGAATTCGCGCGCTTCGCCTGAAGGTCCATCCGGTCGCAGGACATCACGCCGCAGCTTTGTGTCCTTACATCGTCGCGTTCCGACCCTACCTCGTGATCTCCATCAAACGAGGAATGACGCGATGTTCGATCCCAAAAGTATGCTCGACCAGTTCATCGGCGGGCTGAATCAGGGTGGTCCCAATCAGCAGGCGGGCGGCCGGCCGGATGGCGGGCTTCTCGGCAAGGGTGGCGGCGATCTGCTGCAGCAGGCCGGCAGCTTTCTTGGCGGCTTTGGCGGCGGCGCGATGACCGGTGGCCTGGCCGGCGTGCTGCTCGGCTCGAAGGGCGGGCGCAAGATCGCCAAGAATGCGCTCACCTATGGCGGCATGGCGGTGGCCGGTGCGCTCGCCTATCGGGCCTATCAGAATTATCAGGCGGGCAAGCAGGCCTCGCCCGCCGGCGCGGTCGAGACCCCTTTGCTGCCGCCGCCGAGTGATACGCCGTTCAATCCGTTGCAGCCGGCAGATCAGCAATCACTCAGCCGTAACCTGTTGCGGGCGATGATTGCGGCGGCCAAGGCCGATGGCCATCTCGACAGCACTGAGCAGACCAACATCTTCGCGCAGATGGACCGGCTCAACGTCACTGCCGAGGACAAGGTGTTCGTGATGGATGAATTGCGCAGGCCGCTCGATGTCGATGCCGTGGCGAGCGGCGTGCGGACGCCCGAGGAAGCCGCGGAGATCTATACGGTCTCGCTGCTGGCCATCGACCTCGACAGCGCTTCGGAGCGGGCCTATCTCGGTTTGCTGGCGGCGCGGCTTTCTCTCGATGAGAAACTCGTCGCGCATCTGCATGCGACCGTGGATGGCTTCACCGCGGAGCCGGTGAAGGTGGCGCAGCCGTCCGTCTGAGCTGTCCGTTCGTCCAACAAAAAAGCCCCGGTTCGATCCGGGGCTTTTTTCGTGGCGCGCGAGAAGCGCTTAATGCATCGCCGTCGAATTGATGTGCAGCTGGATGACCTTGAAGTGGTCGAGACGCGCGATCGCGAGGTCGAGAACGGAACCCTCTTTCTCAGACAGCTTCTCTTCCATCGCCGCGATATCGGCGGCGAAGGCGGTGCGGTCGAGATCCTGCAGCGAGGTGGCGACGTCGGCCAGCACAGTGGGGCCCTTGGCGTTCCCTTCGGCGGGGCCGCCGAGCAGCGTGTTCGTGTGCCTGGTGGTGGCGC
>JACMOT010000639.1 GCA_014377915.1 Tardiphaga sp. | reverse complement strand
GCGAAATACGGCCCGCGCAGCCGCAGCGTCGGGAAGCCCACCAGCACGCTGAACACCACCGCGATGCCGATCGCCAGCGGCAGGCTCAGCCACGGGCTGGCGGACCAGATGGTGGCGAGAAACCCGGCGGTGTAGGCGCCGGCGCCGATGAACAGCGAATGGCCGAAATTCTCGCGGCCGGTGAGGCCGGACATGAAGTCCCAGCTCGAGGCCCAGATGCCGTAGATGGCGCACACCGTGAGGACGCCGGTCAGGTAGTTGCTGGCCACCAGCACCGGCGCCAGCGCGAGGATGCCGACCACGAGGACGGCGCCGGCGAGATCGATCTTGGAAATGCTGCGCATGTCAGAATGCCGCCCGTCGGCCGAGGATGCCGGATGGCCGGATCATCAGGGTGATCACCACCGCCACCAGAGACACCAGTTCGGTCCATGAACTCGAGATCAGATAGGCGACGATGGTCTCGGAATAGCCGAGGATCAGCGACGCGATGATGCTGCCGGGAATCGAACCGAGCCCGCCGACAATGACAATGGCAAAGGCCTTGACCATCGGCAGCAGCCCCATGGTCGGCTGCACCGTGAGGAATGGCGATACCAGCACGCCGGCCAGCGCCGCGGTGCCGGCGGAGATCGCGATCACGATCGAATAGATGCGGTTGGTCGGGATGCCCATATATTGCGCCGCCTCGGGGTCCTGCGACACCGCGAGGATGGCGGCGCCAAGCCGTGTGCGCTGGATGAACAGCCACAGCGTCAGCAGCACCAGCACGCCGGCGACCAGCGCCAGCAGCCGCTGCCCGCCGATATCGACGCCGCCGATCGACAGCTTGTCGGCGACGAAGGAGGGCACGTTGCGGTATTCCGACCCGAACACCAGAAACAGCGTCTGCTCGACCGCCAACGACACCGCCAGGGTGATCATCAGCACCGCGAGTTGCGATTGTCGCAGCGGCCGCACCAGGAAGCGCTCCATCAGCACGCCGAAGCCGGCCACCAGCAGCACCGCCAGCGGCGCCGCCAGGAACAGCGGGAAATGCAGGACCGCGGTCAGGACATAGGCCGCATAGGCACCGAGCGCATAAAACGAGCCATGGGCGAGGTTGAGGATGCGGGCCACCCCGAAGATCAGCGTGAAGCCTACCGCGAGCATCGCATAGATGGCGCTCGACACCGCGCCGTAGATCAGGATCTGAAGCATGAAGTCCCGCTGTTGATATGGGAATGGCGCAACTCGATGGCGCCGTCATTGCGAGAAGCCCCTTGGCGACGAAGCAATCCAGCCTTTGCCGATTGCGTGGCGTTCTGGATTGCCGCGTCGCTTTCGCCTTCGCTCTTCGCGCGACGGCGGACAAGTTGCTCCCCGCAAGGACGTCTTTGGCTTCGTACCAACGGCGCCTAGTTGCTCATCCAGGGCGGAGCGATCATCGGGCCGGTGGCGGCTTCCTTCGGCCACACCACGACGCGCTCGCCGTTCTTCTGCCATTGCACGAACAGCAGGTTCTGCATTCCCGGTCCCGTCTTCACGTCGTGCAGTTCGTCGAACATCATCTTGCCGGCGATGCCGACGTGATCGGTCTTTTCCAGCTCCTTGATCACGGCGTCGGGCTCGATGGAATTGGCCCGCTTCACCGCGTCGGCATAGACATAGACCGCGTCATAGGCGCCGATGCCGGTATAGACCGGCGCGGTGCCGAACCGCTTCACGAACTCGTCCCAGAACGGAATCGTCTTCGGCGTCAGCGCCGCCCGGATCGCGAACATGCCGACGGTCTCCGCATTGGCCTTGCCGCTGACGCGGGTGAAGAAGTCGGCGTCCTGGCTCTTGACGTCGATGCCGCCGATCGGGATCGGCACCTGCGCGTCATGCCATTGCTTGACGAAGATGTCGGACGACGCATGCGACAGCACCACGATCAGATATTGCGCGCCGCTGTCCTTCACCTTGGCGAACAGTGGCGAGAAATCAGAGGTCGAGGTGTCGAAGAATTCGGCCAGCTTGACCTCGGTGCCGCCGTCGATGGCGCCCTTCTTCAGGATCGGGACCAGGTCCTGCACCCATTTGGCGTTCTCGCCGACGATGGCGATCTTGGTCAGCTTCATCTCGCCCTTCAGCTTGCCGTTGATGAAGTCGACCAGCGCGCGGGCCTGATGCGCGGCGTTGATCGGGAACGCGCGAAAAATGTATTTGTAGTTGTCGTAGTCGGTCTTCACCTTGGCAGTGATCGACGGCGACGCCGCGCCGACCCCGATATAAATGGTCTTGGCGCTGGAGATATGCGGCAGCTGCGCCAGCGTGACGCCCGAGGTGTAACCGCCGATCAGCACGTTGACTTTTTCATCGGCTGTCAGTTTTTTGATCGCGGCTATGCCCTGTTCGGGGTTCTCAGTCTCGTCGGCGACGACGATTTCCAGCTTGCGGCCGAGCACGCCGCCCTTGGCGTTGATCTCCTCGGCGGCGAGCTTGGCGGCGTTCTGAGTGTCGCGACCGACCTGCAACTGGATCGCGGTCGGAATGCCGATCTTGATCGGGGCCTGCTGGGCGATGGCCGGCGCGGTGATCGCAAGGGCGCCGGCAACGATCATACTCGCGGCCGAAAGCGGCCTCAAAAAAGAGTTCATGACGCTTCTCCCTGATACATCTGGATCATTGTCCGATGCTTGATTTGTTCCCGCAGACTGCATGGCTCGGTCAGACCAAGTCAAGAAGGATCGGCGGCTTGCCGGTCTCCGTCGCGGCCGCGGGTGGTAGCAGAACTTGCAGCGTTGTTGCGCTGCGACGGACCCGCGGCTGGCACGCTCCGCAGCCAAGACACACGCGATAATTGTCGCCGATCAACGAGTTGTCGGGTGTCGTCAATCTGTCATGTCTGGCCTGTAGCTCCTGCCGCAGCAGGTGGGCGACTATGGTTCGCTGCACTGCAAGACCTTTTGTTTTTGGGGACTGCTACATGAAGTTGCGCGCTTTCGTTTTTGCACTTTCGGCCGTCGTGCTGGCGGCGGTTTCGCCGGCCAAAGCCGCCGATGTGATCTGCTACAATTGTCCGCCGGAATGGGCCGACTGGGCCAGCATGGTGAAGGCGATCAAGACCGACCTCAACATCGAGATGCCGCACGACAACAAGAATTCCGGCCAGGCGCTGGCGCAGATCATCGCCGAGAAGGCCAATCCGGTCGGCGACATCGGCTATTTCGGCGTCACCTTCGGCATGAAGGCAAAGGCGCAGGATGCGCTGGAGCCCTACAAGCCGGCCGGCTGGGACCAGGTCGATGCCGGGCTCAAGGATCCCGACGGCTACTGGACCACCATCCATTCCGGCACGCTGGGCTTCTTCGTCAACAAGGATGCGCTGGGCAACGCGCCGGTGCCGAAATGCTGGGCTGATCTGCTGAAGCCGGCCTACAAGGGCATGGTCGGCTATCTCGATCCGTCCTCGGCCGCGGTTGGCTATGTCGGCGCGGTCGCCGTCAATCTCGCGCTGGGTGGCTCCGCCGACAATTTCGAGCCGGGCCTGAAATTCTTCAAGGAGCTGAAGAAAAACGATCCGATCGTGTCGAAGCAGACGTCTTACGCCCGTGTCGTATCCGGCGAAATGCCGATCCTGTTCGACTATGATTTCAACGCCTACCGCGCCAAATATTCGGAGAAGGGCAATTTCGAATTCGTGATTCCCTGCGAGGGCTCCGTGGTGTTTCCCTATGTCGTCGGCCTCGTGAAGAATGCGCCCGACAAGGACAAGGCCAAGAAGGTCTTGGACTATCTGTTGTCCGACAAGGGCCAGGCGATCTGGACCAACGCCTATCTGCGACCGGCCCGCAAGATCGAGCTGCCGGAAGCGGTGAAGGCCAAGTTCTTGCCCGACTCAGAATATGCCCGCGCCAAGAGCGTCGACTGGGGCAAGATGGAGCTGGCCCAGAAGGGCTTTACGGACCGCTATCTCGCCGAAGTCCGTTGATGCTCTGATGTCCGTGAACGTAGTAGGGCGCCCCGTGAACGGGGCGCCTGTTTTCCATGTCGCATAAATCCTTTGTCTGGCTGTGCCTGCTGCCGCTGGTGGTGGTGACCTCCGCCTTCTTTCTGCTGCCGATGGCACAGCTCGTGGTGGTCGGTGCCGAGGGCCCGCGCGGGGTCAGCGCCTACCTCGCGATCGTCACCGAGCCGCGCTACCGCGCCACGCTGATCAACACCGTGGTGCTGGCGGCGGCGACGACCATCGCCACGCTGATGATCGCCACCATCGCCGGGCTGTTCCTGCAGCGCCATCGCTTTCCCGGCCGCGCGGTGCTGATCGCGATGCTGACCTTTCCGCTGGCGTTTCCCGGTGTGGTGGTCGGCTTTCTGATCATCCTGCTGGCGGGCCGGCAGGGTCTGATCGGCGCGATCTCGAACGCGGTGAGCGGAGAGAAGATCGTATTTGCCTATTCGATCTTCGGCCTGTTCCTGGGCTATCTGTATTTCTCGATCCCGCGCGTGATCCTGACCATCATGGCAGCGGTTCAAAAACTCGATGTCGGGCTCGAGGAGGCCGCGCGCTCGCTCGGCGCCAGCCCCTGGGCAGTGCAGCGCGACGTGGTGCTGCCGGCGCTGGGGCCGGCCTTCGTTGCCTCCGGCGCCATCGCGTTTGCCACCGCCATGGGCGCGTTCGGCACCGCGTTCACGCTGGCCACCAATATCGATGTGCTGCCGATGCTGATCTATACCGAGTTCACGCTGGCGGCGAATTTCTCGATCTCGGCGGCGCTGTCGATCGGGCTCGGCGTGATCGCCTGGGCGATCCTCGCGCTGGCGCGTTCGTTCAGCGGCGGCGCCGTCGCGGCGGCGGGATAGCATGATGCGCGACCGTCTGATCTTTCTCAGCCAGCTCGGCTTCACGCTGCTGGTGGCCGCCTTCCTGGTGGTGCCGGTGATCCTGTCGCTATCGGCCGGCGTCACCGTCAATTATTTTCGCGGCATCTCGTCCGGCGTCACTCTGCGATGGGTGATCCAGGTCTGGGATCTCTATGCCGGCGAAATCTGGCTGTCCTTCGTGATCGCGCTGGCGACGCTGGCGGTGACGCTGGTGGTGGGCGTCCCCGCCGCCTATGCGCTGCATGTGCGCGGCGGGCGGCTGTCGCGGGTCATCGAGGAAATCATCACGTTGCCACTGGCGATCCCGGGCCTTGCCATCGCGCTGGCGCTGCTGCTGACCTATGGCGGCTTTGGCGGTTTTCGCCGCTCCTGGGTCTTCATTCTCACCGGCCACGTCATCTTCACCATGCCGTTCATGGTGCGCTCGGTGATGGCGGTGTTCGGCAGTATCGATATCAAGACCCTCGACGAAGGCGCGGCGTCGCTCGGCGCGTCGCCTTGGCGGCGGTTCCGCACTGTCATCGTGCACAATGCGATGCCAGGCATTCTGGCGGGGTCCTTGATGGTGGTGACTTTGTCGCTGGGCGAATTCAACCTGACCTGGATGCTGCACACGCCGCTGACCAAGACCTTGCCGGTCGGCCTCGCCGACGCCTACGCCTCGATGCGGCTGGAAGTGGCCTCCGCCTATACTCTGATATTCTTTGTCATGATTGTCCCGCTGCTGGTGGCAATGCAGATGTTCGCCGATGAGGGCCACAAGAAATGACCGCGATGGCAGGACACGGCGCCGCCGTGCGGGTTGAGCGCTGCGCCAAGACATTCGCGGATGGTACCCAGGCGCTGGCGCCGGCCAGCCTCGACATCATCAGCGGCGAGACATTGGTGCTGCTCGGGCCCTCGGGATGCGGCAAGACCACCATGCTGCGGATCATCGCCGGTCTCGAGCAGCCCGACGCTGGTGGCCGAATCCTGTTTGACGCCAACGATATGACATCGGTGCCGATCGAGGCGCGCAATGTCGGCATGGTGTTCCAGTCCTACGCGCTGTTTCCGAATATGAGCGTCGCCGACAATATCGGCTACGGGCTGAAGATCCGCGGCGTCGATGCCAAGGCCCGCGCGGCGCGGGTTGCCGAGATGGTGGCGTTGACCAATATCGGCGGGCTCGAAAACCGTCGCATCGACCAGCTCTCCGGCGGCCAGCGCCAGCGCGTGGCGCTGGCGCGCGCCGTCGCGATCCGGCCGCGCGTGCTGCTGCTCGACGAGCCGCTGACCGCGCTGGATGCCTCGTTGCGCGACCGGCTGCGCGGCGAGTTGAACCGACTGCTACGCTCGCTCGGCATCACCACCATCTACGTCACCCACGACCAGGCAGAAGCCATGGAGCTCGGCGACCGCATCGTGGTGATGCGCAAGGGCGCCATCGCCCAGATCGGCACGCCGCGCGAGGTCTATTTCACGCCGCGGAGTCGCTTTGTCGCGGAGTTCGTGGGCGCTGCGAATATCGTCGAAGGGCCAGTGGTGGCGGGGCAGATGGTGCTGCCCGGCGGCACGCTGGCGCTACGGGATCCGCCTGGCACACCTTCGGCCGTGGCCATGATCCGGCCGGAAACAATCCGCATCGTCGGACCGGGCGAAACGCCGCTGCAGGGGACCATCGACAGCGTCAGTTTTATTGGCGACAAGCAGCGCATGATCGTCACCGGCGCTTCCCACGGACCGCTGGTGATCGATGCCCCCAACACAATCGTCGCGGGAATCGGTGATCGTATCGGACTGGCGATCGCGCCAGAGGCGATTCGCCTGCTGCCCAAGGAAAATTGATGCCGCCGATGGCCGTCATTGCGAGGAGCACTTGCGACGAAGCAATCCAGTCTTGCTTCGTTGGTGGCTTTCCGGATTGCCGCGTCACGGAGCCTGTCATCGGGCCGGCGAATCCGGACCCGTTGGCTCCTCGCAATGACAAGCACGCGGGTTCGTCGAACCTGATCAGGATTTAGGAGTTAATTAATGTCGAAGCCAATCCTGATTGCGCAGATCTCCGATCTGCACATCAAGGCGCCTGGCGAACTGGCCTATGGCAAGGTCGATACCGCGAAAGCACTGCAGCGCTGCGTCGCGACGCTCAATGCCCTGCGGCCGCGGCCGGATCTGGTGGTGATCTCCGGAGATCTCGCGGACACGCCGACTGCCGGGGAATATGACCACCTCCGGCAATTACTGGCACCGCTGCGAATTCCCTTCATCAGCATTCCCGGCAACCATGATTCGCGCGACCTGATGCGTGCGGCGTTTCCGGACCAGGCCTATGCCGCCACCTCCGGCGCGCTCAACCAGATGCGTCAGGTCGAGGGGCTCGACATCGTGCTGCTCGATTCCAGCGTGGCCGGCCAGCCGCATGGCGAACTGGAAACCGGGACCCTGCGGTGGCTGGAGGCGACCTTGTCATCCGCGCAGCGTCCGGCGCTGCTATTCCTGCACCATCCGCCGTTTTTGACCGGCATCGAGCATATGGACGTGCAGAACCTCTTCAACGCCGATGAACTGGAGCCGCTGCTGCGCAACCACCCCCGCGTGCGATTGCTGGCCGCCGGCCATGTTCACCGCGCGACGCTGACGATCTTCGCAGGCGTCGCCGCCACGATCTGCCCGGCGCCGAATCACGCTGTTGCCCTTGACCTTGGCGAATTGATCGAGCCGTCATTCACGGTCGAGCCGCCGGCGTTTCATCTGCACGCCTGGTTTCCCGCTGATGGTTTCGGCCGGCTCGTCACCCACCAAATGCCGATCGGGGAATTCGACGGTCCGCATCCGTTTTTCGGCCCTGACGGCAGATTGCTGTGATGACCGCCGCACTGTCTGCGATCCGGGACTGGGGCAGGCGCTTCGGTTGGAAGAGCCTTGGCTTTGCGATCAGTCTCGCGATCGCCGTGATCGCCTTCATGGCGCTCAGCAGCGCGCTGAAGGGCGTCGATTTCGCCGAGGTGCTGGTCGCCGTGCAGCGGACGTCGCCCGCCAGCATCGCACTGTCGCTGGCACTGGTCGCGATCTCCTATGGCAGCCTGACGCTGTATGACCGCTTCGCACTGCGTATTCTCGGCCGTGGCGACATTCCGTTCCGCGTCGCGGCGCTGGCGAGTTTCACCAGCTTTCCGATCGCGCACGGCACCGGCGCCGTGCTGCTGGTGTCATCGGCGATCCGCTATCGCATCTATGCGCGCTATGGCATCGGCGTCGCCGACGTCGCGCGCATCAGCTTTCTCACCGGCCTGACCTTCTGGCTTGGCAACCTCACGGCGCTCGGCCTCAGCGTGCTCCATGAGCCCGACGCGATCAGCCGGATCGACCGTCTGGCGCCCGTCCTCAATCAGTCGATCGCGGCCGCCGCGTTGCTCGGCATCGTTTTTTATATCGGCTGGACCTGGCGCGGCAACCGGGTATGCGGCCGTCGCGGATGGTCGGTGCCGCTGCCGAGCGGGCGCAACGTGTTCCTGCAGATCGGCATCGGTCTGATCGACCTCGGCGCCGCGGCGCTGGCGATGTATGTGCTGATTCCCGAGGCGCTGGATATCGGCATGGCGCGGGTGATGGCGGTGTTCATCGCCGCCACGTTGCTCGGCTTTGCCAGCCACGCGCCGGCCGGGATCGGCGTATTCGACGCCACGATCCTGATCGGACTGGGCGGCGAGCACCGCGAGCAGTTGCTGGCGGTGCTGCTGCTGTTCCGGCTGTTCTATCATCTGACGCCATTCGTGCTGGCGCTGCTGTTGTTCGGCGCGGTCGAGGCGCGCCGCGCCGTCGGCCGCCGCAGGCTCAGCGGTCCCGGCTAGGCATCGTCAGCATGGCGGATTGCGCGTAGCCGCGGAACGGGCGCTCGAAAGCAAGCTCGGCCTTGTGACGGCTGGCTACCTTGGTCAGGACATCCTGCAAATCCTGCCGCGGCGTGACGTCGAACAGCGCCAGCCAGCGCAGCAGAAAATGACGTGCCATGCGCGGCAGCCGATCCTGATCTCCGAAATCGACGATGTGCAACTGGCCGCCCGGCTTGAGCCGCAACACCGCATTGTCGAGCACGGCGTGCCAGTCGGGAATCATCGACAGGCTGTAGGAGATCATGATGTGGTCGAAGGCCGACACGCGAAACAGCGCCGCCGGGTCGAACGCGGTGGCGTCGCCATGGGCGACACGCACGCCGTCGCCGAGGTTCCGGCGTTTGATCGCGGCGATCGCCGTGGTCAGCATCTCGGTGGAGATGTCGATGCCGTAGAACAGGGCATCCGGATATTGGCGGGCGGCATGGATCAGGTTGCGGCCGGTACCGCAGCCGATCTCCAGCACGGTGGCACCGGCGGCGGGCTTCAGGCCATCGATCAACTGATCGCGGCCGAGCAGATAATAGCGTCGGGTCGCATCATAGATAAAGCGCTGCCAGCGATACATCCGGTTCATGCGCCGCGTCGCTTCCGTCGGCCATGAACGTTCGGCGCCATCGTCGTAATCGGAGACAATCGTCATGGTATCACCTCATGGCATCCGCACAGGCACCATGCTTTTCATTGCAACACGACGGAGGTGTGACAGGGCAATGCGGCGTTTTGCACAAAACAGGATGTCCGTGTCGCAAAACCGCAGTCTACGATTGATAATTGTTTCAAATGGTGGATTCGAGGAACCGATGAACACGCATTTGATCGCCGACGCCGTTCGCAACAGCCGGACGCATGAAGAAGCCACACTCTGGGACCGGCTGTTCGCGTTCTGGTTTCGTCGTCTGGTCTATACCCAGATATGGGAAGATCCCGAGGCTGATCTGGCGGCGCTGCGGCTTCCCGAAGGCGCGACCATCCTCACCATTTCAAGCGGCGGCTGCAACGCGCTGTCCTATCTCGCCGCCAAGCCCGCCCATATCTATGCGATCGATCTCAATGAGGCGCATCTGTCGCTGCTGAAACTGAAGCTCGCCGGCCTGCGCGCACTGCCGGACTATGCGACGTTCTGGAAATTCTTTGGCGAAGGCAACGCGCTCGATAATGCCGCGATCTACCGTGACCGGCTGCGCCCCGCGCTCGACGCCGAGGCGCGCGGCTATTGGGACGAACGCGATGTCCGCGGCAAGCCACGTTATTCCTATTTCACCGACGGCTTCTTCCGTCACGGCGCGCTCGGCCGCTTCATCGGCTTCGCGCATCAGCTGGCGAAGATCGCGCGCATCGATCTTGGCGCGCTGCTGAAGGACGATGCGAAGTCTCCGGCGCGGATTCGGGCGCTCGACAAATTGCACCGGCTGTTTCACTCGCGCCTCGCCCGGATGATGACGCGCACGCCTGCGCTGTTGTTCAGCCTGGGTATCCCGCCACAGCAGCGTAGTTTGCTGGGCGGCGATCAGCCGCTCAACGAGGTGCTGCACCAGCGGCTGTTGCGGCTGATCGACGTGCATCCCAACGACACCAATTATTTCGCCTGGCAGGCGCTTGGCCGCGGCTATGTCGGCCCCGGCGACAAATGCCTGCCGCTTTATCTGCAGCAGAGCCGCTTTGCCAGCATGGTGAAGGGCGCGGGGCTGGTGACGCCGGTGCACGCCAATCTGCGCGTTTTCCTGGAGAGCCTGCCGGCGCGGCAGATCGATGCCGTGGTGCTGCTGGATTCGCAGGACTGGATGGCGCCGGATGAAATCCGCGCGCTGTGGAATGCGATCGACCGCGCCGGCAATGACGGCGTCCGCGTGATCTTCCGCACCGCCGGCGCGGAGTCGCCGCTGGACGGCGCGGAGATGGCTTCGCTCCGCGATACCTGGCAGCGCGACGCGGCGCGCAGCGAAGCAGGGCTCGCCGCGGACCGCTCCGGCATCTATGGCGGGTTCCATCTCTACACGCGCAGGGCGCAGGGAGACGGCCAGCCACGCTGACGTAGTTAACGAATCGTTTCCGGTCTCGATCTATTCTGCCGCACGCATGACGGGCAGGGATCGAAAATGAAACGCGCGATGATGGTGTTGACGACCCTGATGCTGCAGGGTGGCATCGGAGCGGCGCGGGGGCAGACGGTTGGCGCGGTGGCGCCGGCCTCCGCCGCGGCCAAAACTTCCGAAGTGGCCGCTGCGCTGACGCCGGAAGCCCGCTCGGCCGCGGCGCTGGCGCAGTCCAGCGAAGCAACCTTCGATCCGGGGTCCGCGCGCCGCCTCGTCGAGGCGATCGAGGCCTATTCGCTGATCGAGAAGCTTGGCGGCTGGCCGCAAATTCCGACCGACGCCAAATTCGCCATCGGCACGGCCGGCCCGCAGGACGAAATGCTTCGCAACCGGCTGGTGATTTCCGGCGACCTCGCTTCGTCGGAATCCAAGGGGCCGTTTGACGCCGCGCTGGTGGCTGGTGTGAAGCGTTTCCAGACCCGTCACGGCTTGCTGGCAACCGGCAATGTCGGTCCGCGCACGATGGCCGCGTTGAACGTCCCCGTGACCAAGCGCATCGAGCAGCTCGAGGCATCCTTGCAGCGCGCCGGCGCGATCGGCTTTAAATTCGGCCCGCGCTATGTCGTCGTCAATCTGCCGGGGGCCTATGCCGAGGCGGTCGAGAACGACATCGTGGTGCGGCGCTATCGGGTGATCGTCGGCAAGACCGACAAGCCGTCGCCTACCG
>JACMOT010000638.1 GCA_014377915.1 Tardiphaga sp. | reverse complement strand
ACTGCCATTTTAGCCGGTATGTCAGCGATGGCTTTGCCTGCTGCTGCCAACGCGTCCGCCGTCATCACCTTCACGTCGAGCCTCCCGATCCCGGTCCCGGCGAACGACTTCTCGACCCAGCTTGGCACGCTCGGCCTCGATAGGTACACCACGACCGGTGCGATGATCTCGCTGAATGCCAACGCGGTTCTCCGCTTTGAATTCCTCGGTTCGGAGAGCGGCTTCAACGACACGTTCACCGCCGCAGGCCTTCCGGCTTTCACGGAATTCACGAGCTTCATCAATAATTTCGGCTCGCCGACCAATCTCGGTGCTGCGGCATTCAGCGCCGGCAGCCTGGCCGGCCTGCTGACCTTCACCAGTTCGGGTCCCGGTGCCGTTTCGGGCGTCGGTTCGGATGGCTTCGGTATTTTCCTGAGCCGTGGCCAGGTCAGCGGTGCGGCCGTGTCGACCTTCTATCTGGGCTATGACGACCAGCTCAACAACATCGACGACAACCACGACGACATGATCATTCGTGTTTCCGTGCTGCCGCCGGTCCCCGAGCCCGCCACCTGGATGACGATGCTGCTCGGCTTTGCCGCTGTTGGCGTCGGGATGCGCCGCCGCAAGCGCGCGCTGGTCCGCCAGGCCGCCTAAGCTGGCAACAGCATTGGCTTAGAGAAGCCCGGTCAGCGATGACCGGGCTTTTTTATTGTCTTGCTTGAAAGGTCGTCGGGTTAGCCTTCCGACGTCTCGCGGCCACTCAGCCGCGATCGCCCAGCACGGCGTCGATCGCGCCCGCGACCACATCGACCGACGCCATGCCATCGACCCGGCGAACCAGCCCGCGCTCCTCGTAATAGGGCAGGATCGGTGCGGTCTTGGCGCGATATTCGGCCATGCGCGTGCGCACCGTCGCTTCATTGTCGTCCGGGCGGCGGATGAATTCATGGCTGCCGCACACGTCGCAGGTGCCGTCGACCTTGGGCCGCTTGAAGCGGTCGTGATAAGGCGTGCTGCATTTGGCGCAGGTAAAGCGGCCGGTAATCCGTTCGACCAGCGCATTCTCATCGACCGCAAGCTCGATGACGAACGACAAGCTCCGGCCGTGGGCGCCGAGGATCGTTTCGAGCGAATGCGCCTGCGCCAGCGTGCGCGGATAGCCGTCGAAGATGACGCCCTGCCCGTCAGCGATGGTCGACAATTTGTGGTCGATCAGGTCGGACACGATCTGGTCAGACACCAACGCGCCCGAATCCATCACCGCTGCGACCTGCCGGCCCAGATCGGAGTCCGAGCGGCGCGCCTCGCGGAGCATGTCGCCGGTCGATATCTGGACCATGCCATGATCGGCGACCAAGCGCTCGGCCTGCGTCCCCTTGCCCGCGCCCGGCGGACCCAGAAGAATGATGTCCAAGATACTCTCCTCCAGCCCGTTCGCCCTGAGCTTGTCGACCGGCTGCCCTTTTTCGAGAGCTTAACGAGAAAGTCAGTCCTTAGACAAGCTTAGGATGAACGGAATGTTGACGCCAAGTTAGCGGCGCTTGGAGCCCTTGAGCTTCGCCTTCTTGATAAGGTCGCCATATTGATGGGCGATGAGGTGGCTCTGGATCTGGCTGACGGTGTCCATCGTCACGTTGACGACGATCAGGAGGCTGGTTCCGCCGAGCTGAAAGTTGAGCCCGGCCTGCGAGATCAGGAATTCCGGCACAAGGCAGATCAGCACGAGGTAAGCCGCGCCGATGACGGTGATCCGGTTGAGCAAATAGTCGAAATAAAGCTCGGTTGCCTTGCCTGGACGAATGCCGGGGATGAAGCCGCCATGACGCTTGAGGTTCTCTGCCGTCTCTTCTGAATTGAACTGCACCGCAGTGTAAAAGAAGCAGAAAAAGATAATCCCTGCGGCATAGAGCGCGAGATAGGCCGGTGAGCCGTGCTGGAGGAAGGTGCTGATCGTGATCAGCCACTCGCTCGAGTTACTGCCCGACTGGGCGCGCGCGCCGAGCATCTGCACGACGGTCAGCGGCATCAGCAACAGCGACGAGGCGAAGATCGGCGGGATGACACCGGCGGTGTTGATCTTGAGCGGCAGGTGGCTGCGCTCCTGCTGCATCGCGCCGCGTGCGGTCTGGCGCTTGGGGTATTGGATCAACACCCTTCGCTGCGCGCGCTCCATGAAGCAGATGAACAGGATCAACACAGTCGTCAGCACGACGATGCCGAACACCAGGAAGCCGTCCATGCTGCCAGTGCGCACGCCCTCGAGCAATTGCCCAATCCCCTGCGGCAAGCGAGCGACGATGCCGGCCATGATAATCAGCGAGATGCCATTGCCGATGCCGCGGCTGGTGATCTGCTCGCCGATCCACATCAGGAACAATGTGCCGCCGATCAGGCTGATCGTCGCGGCGACGCGGAACAGCATCCCCGGGTCGACCACCGCATTGATGCCCTGTTTGGCGCCGAGTCCCTCGAGTCCGGTGGCGATGAGATAGCCCTGGACCATGGTCAGTGCGACGGTCAGGTAGCGCGTGTACTGGTTGAGCTTCTTGCGCCCGGTCTCGCCTTCCTTGCGCAGCTGCTGCCACGGCGCATAGAGGGTCGCGCCGAGCTGCACCACGATCGAGGCGGTGATGTAGGGCATGACGCCCAGCGCGACGACCGACATGCGTTCGAGCGCGCCGCCGGAGAAGGTGTTGAAAAAGTCGAGCACGCCGCCCGACTGGGTCTGGTATAGCGCGGCCATGGCGCGCGGGTCGATGCCCGGGATCGGCACGAACGACAGCAGGCGGAACAGCACCAGCGCGCCGATGGTGAACCACAGCCGCTTCTTGAGCTCGGTCGCCTTGCCGAAACTGCCGAGGCTGATGTTCGACGCCATTTGTTCGGCTGCGGATGCCATCGCTGATCCCGTAATGGAGTAAAGGCGGCGCGGAACGTTACGCCCCCCCCGCCCATATAGGCAGGCCGGGCAGCTTGTCTAAGCCCCCCGGCAGATAATCACGCTTTGGCCGCAGCCTTCTTGGCGTCCTTGTCGGCGATCCGCGCCAGACGGGCCTTGCCCTTCTTGGCCGCAGCGAGCTCCGACGGAACCTTGCGCTCGATGAGTTCGATCGACCCGCCGGCCTTCTCGACCGCCTCGCGCGCGCCCTTCGACACGCCGGCGACCTTGAACGACAGCTTGGCGGTGAAGTCACCCTTACCGAGCAGGCGAACGCCGTCCTTGCCGCCGCGGGCAAGACCGACGGCCTTAAGCGCCGCATGGTCGATCACGCCCTTGCCGTCGAGCGTCTTGGCGTCGATCAGCTTCTGGATCATGCCGATGTTGACCTCGGAATAGTCCTTGGCGAAGATGTTGTTGAAGCCGCGCTT
>JACMOT010000637.1 GCA_014377915.1 Tardiphaga sp. | reverse complement strand
GAAGTCACCACCGCCTATCAGGGGCTGGTCGCGATTTCTTCCGTTTCCATCGACGTGGCAAAGGGCGAGATTGTCGCGGTCTGCGGCGCCAATGGCGCCGGCAAGTCGACGCTGATCAAGACCATCGCCGGTGCCGAGCGCGCGCGCGCCCGCGAGCCGGCGCTTCTCCGACGGGATCAACTGGCTGGCCAGCACATTGGCGCGGGCGCCAAGGCCGCAGAATTCCAGCACCTCCTGCGCCTTGCGACGCGCTTCGCGCATCACCGTGGTGCGGATCAGCGCGCCGACGATGACATTGTCGATCACCGTCATGGTCTCAAAGCTCTTGACGACCTGGAAGGTGCGGGCGATGCCGCGCTGGCAGCGCAGCGCCGCCGGCATTCTGGTGACGTCCTCGCCATTGAACCAGATCGAGCCCTGGGTCGGTGGCAGCACGCCGGCGATCAGGTTGAACAGTGTCGACTTGCCGGCGCCATTCGGGCCAATCAGCCCGACGATCTCGCCGGCGCCGACCTTGATCGAGACGTCGCTATTGGCGATCAGGCCGCCGAAGCGCTGCCAGACGCCGCGGGTTTCAAGCAGGGGTGTCGTCATTGCGGCACTCCTTTCGAGCCGGGTTTGCGGGAGAACAGGCCGATCAGGCCTTCCGGCCGCGCCAGCGAGATCAGCACGATCACCGCGCCATAGAGAATGAGACCGACACCACGGCCGGAGCCGCCGAGATAATTGCGCGTGAGTTCAGTGAGCGGGATCAGGATCACCGCGCCCAGCACCGGTCCCCACAGCGTGCCGATGCCGCCGAGCACCGCGGGCAACGCCATCAGCAGCGAGAACTGGAAGGTCATGACGCTGTCGGGATCGATGTAGGAGACATATTGCGCGTAGAACGCGCCGCCGATCGCGGTCATGAAGGCGGAGATCGCCGCGGCGCCCATCTTGGAATTGAACACCACCACGCCGAGGCTTTCCGCGGCGTCCGGATTATCCTTCACCGCGCGCCACCAGAACCCCCATTTGGAATTTTCCAGCTTCCACGTCACCAGCCAGGCAACGCAGCAGAACGCCAGCGCGAAATAATAATAGGGCAGCTTGCTGCGGGTGAACTGGAACTTGGCCCAGCTATCGCCGCGCACCGGCACGTCGATGCCGAGCGCCGCGCCGGCATAGTCCCAATTATGGAACAGCAGCAGACCGATTTCCGCGATCACGATGGTGGCGATCACGAAGTAATGGCCGCGCAGGCGAAAGGTCGGATAGCCCAGCCCGAGCGCGATCAGCGCCGAGATGATACCGCCGCCGATCATGCCGAACCACGGCAGCACGCCGAATTTGGTGAACAGCAGCGTGGTAGTATAGGCGCCGAGGCCGAAATACAGCGCATGGCCGAGCGAGATCTGGCCGCAATAGCCGCTGAGGATGTTCCAGCTCTGCGACAGCGCGGCCCACATCAGGGTCAGCACCATGATGTTCTGGACGTTTACGTCCTTGACGAAAACCGGCACGACGGCCGCCAGCGCGGCAAGAAAGATGGCGATGATGAGATCGCGGCGGCGGCTCTGGGCGAAGGTTGTATCCATCAGATCGATCCGAACAGGCCGCGCGGCCGGATGAAGACAACAAGAAGATAGACCGCGTAGATGCCGACCGACTTCAGCGATGGCGGCAGGATCAGCGCGGTGGAGGCCTCGACGAGACCGACGATGATGCCGCCGGCAAAGGCGCCGAACACCGAGCCGAAGCCGCCCAGCGCCACCGTGACATAGGCGATCAGCGCGAAGGAGGCGCCGACATCCGGATAGATGTAGAAGAACGAGGCCATCACCGCGCCGGCGAGGCCGACCAGCGCCGAGCCGAGACCCCAGCCGAGCGCGAATACCTTGTTCTTGTCGATGCCGACCAGCGCCACCGCGCCGGCGTCCTCACGGGTGGCTTCCAAAGCGCGGCCGAAATCGGTCTTCTTGATGAAGAAGAACACCGCGCCGAACGCCGCCACCCCGATCGCGGCGCCAGCCAGCTGCGGCACCGGCAGGAAGATGCCGCCGAACGAGATGGTCTTGCCGCCGAGCCAGGAGGTCGGGATGCTGCGATAGTCCGGCGTGAAGAAGAACTGCGCGAGGCCGCGCATCAGGATGGCCAGGCCGAACGTGGTGAAGATCTGCACCATGCCGATATTGGCCTTGGCGCGCATCGCGAAGCGCACAATCAGCAGGTATATGACCGCGCCGAACACGAACATCCCCGCCGCCACCAGCGGCGCGGCCAGCAGCGGATCGATGGCGAAGAAGGCGAACAGGAAGAACGCGCCGTACATCGCCAGCATCAGGAACTCGCCATGGGCGAAGTTGGTCACGTCCATCAGGCCGAAGATCAGCGCCAGGCCGACCGCGATCAGGCCGTAGAGCAGCCCCATCAGCAATCCGCTGGCGAGGCTCTGGATTATCGTCGCGGTCGTCAAAGGCGTTGCTCCTGGTGAGGCACTCGGTCGTCGTGGTCGTCATTGCGAGCGAAGCGAAGCAATCCAGAAGGCCGCAAGGGAAGGCTGGATTGCTTCGTCGCAAGATGCTCCTCGCAATGACGGGTAGAGCGCAGCGCCCCATGAGGGGGCGCGCGTCGTTTACTTCATCGGCCAGATGGCCTCGGCGACGGCGCCCTGCGGCGGGTAGATGGTCTCGAACTTGCCGCCATTGTACTGCAGCAGCACCGGGTTGGCGAAGTTGTTCTGGCCCATCTCGTCGAACTTCACCTTTTCCCACGGCATGATGGTGACGTCGCCCGGCATGTCGGTGGCGACCAGCGCCTCGCGGATCTTCTCGCCATCGGTCGACTTGGCGCGGTTGATGGCATCGGCCATCACGACTAGGCCCATGACCTGGCGCGACGAGTAGTCGTTGAAGTCCTTGCCCGACTTCTCCTTGTACATGTCGTTGATCTTGCCGACCATCGGCCGCTTGGCGGCGAGATCGAGCGAGAACGAACCGCGCGAAATCACGCCGGGGATCTTGTCGCCGACGGCGTCATACAGCGCCTTCTCGGAGAAGCCGGCGTCCTGGGCGACGATGTTCTTGGCCTTGTAGCCGAGTTCGCCCATGGTCTTGATCAGCAAAATACCGTCGGTGGTGTAGCTCGACGGCATCAGCACGTCGGCATCCGCCGCCTTGGGCTGCTGCACTTCGGCGGTCAGCGACGGCGAGTTGGCACGGTACTTGATGTCGGCGACGATCTTGTAGCCGCGGTCGGCGGCGAGCTTGAGCTGCGCATTGGCGGAATCGGTGCCGAAGATGGTGTCTTCATGGAACAGCGCCAGCGTCTCGATCTTCTGGCCCTTCTTCTTCAGCGCGTCGAAGAAGTCGAACATCGCGGTCGAGAACATCTCGTCATGCGGCGCGGCGCGGAAGTAGAATTTGAGACCGCGGCGATGCAGGCTCGGCGAGGAGTTGTCGGCCGAGATGTAGGGAACCTGGTAGCGCTCGCAGATCTGACTGACGGTCACCGCCACCGAGCTCTGGTAGCTGCCGACGATCGCACAGACCTTCTCCTGGGTGATCAGGCGCTCGGCCTCGGCGCGGCCCTTCTGCGGATCAGCCTGGTGGTCGGCGAACACGAGGCGCAGCTTGGCGCCACCCAGACCGGAAAAGCCTTCGCCCTTGGCCATCGGCAGAGCGAAATCATTATCCTTGTTGATGATGTCGGCGGCGGTTTCGAACGCCTTCTGGGCATCGACGCCGATCTGCGCGCTGGCGCCGGACAGCGGGTAGATCACGCCGATCACGACTTCCTTGACCTGGGCACGCGCAATCGTGGTTGCGAGAGGCAGCAGCGCGGCGGAGGCAGCGCCTCCAAGCAACACGTTTCGGCGAGAAATCGTCATCATGTGGTCCTTTGTTGCAGGCGGCTATCGATGAAACTAATCACAGTTAGGGTAAAGCCTGAAAGATCGGCAAGCTGCTTCTTATAAAACTGCCAGATGCTTATTCTTGAGGTCGGTTATCAACATCACGCCCGGCGCGTGGGTGATGGCAAACGGCACGCGCGCGGCGGCGATGACGGCTTGAGGCGTAACGCCGCAGGCCCAGAACACCGGGATTTCGTCATCGTTGATGCGCACGGGATCGCCATAGTCCGGCTTGTTGATATCGCTGATTCCGATCGACCGCGGCAGCCCGAGATGCACCGGCGCGCCGTGCACCGCGGGGAAGCGCGACGTGATCTGCACCGCGCGGATCGCATCGGCCGGCTTCAGCGGCCGCATCGACACCACCATCGGGCCGGCAAAGGGGCCGGACGGCTTGCAGGCGATATTGGTCCGGTACATCGGCACCAGGACATCCTGCTCGATGTGACGGATCGGCAGATCATCGGCCAGCATCGCCTCCTCGAACGAATAGGAGCAGCCGATCACGAACGACACCAGGTCGTCGCGCCAGTATTTTGTCACCTCGGCCGGCCGGTCGATCGCCTCGCCGTCCTTCCACACCACGTAGCGCGGAATGTCGGTGCGAATATCGAGATCGAGGCCCAGCGCGGGGATGTGGGGATCGCCGACCTCCGACATGCCGATGATCGGACACGGCTTCGGATTGAGTTGGCAAAAACGATGGAAGGCAGCGGCCTGCGCTTCCGGCAGGATCACCAGATTGCCCTGTACGTAGCCCGGAGCGACCCCGGCGGTGCTGCCATATTTGCCCGCGCGGTACGCACGGCGCGCCAGCGCGCTCGGCGGCGCCTCGATGGTCGATACGACGGGTGCGAGACCGCTCATGGAGACTGCCTTAATTATCGCCCTGCTGAAGTTTTTAGCTCGACCGCACTGGGCCACAGCGCTAGCATAATGTCTAATCGTGTTTTTTGATCATAATCGATCAATTTCATTTATCAAAGCGGGATAAAGCCACCCTATGGCCGACTTCAAGGCGCTGGAAACCTTTCTGTGGGTGGTGACGCTGGGCAGCTTCCGTGGCGCCGCGCAAAAGCTCAATACTACCCAACCGGCGATCTCGCAGCGCATCGCTCAACTCGAGCGCGAGGTGGGGGTGCGGCTGCTGCAGCGCGACCGCAAGATGGCCTCGCCGACCCCGGCGGGCCGGCAGATGCTGGTCTACGCGGAAAAACTGATTGGGCTGCGCGCGGAGATGATGGCGGCCGTCGGCGACCGCTCCGCGATGCGCGGCGTGCTGCGACTCGGCGTTGCCGAGACCATCGTCCATACTTGGCTGCCGAAACTGATCAAGAACGTCAACGGGGCCTATCCCAATTTGTCGCTGGAGATCGAGGTCGACATCACCCCGAATTTGCGCGCGCGGTTGCTGGCGCAGGAGATCGAACTCGCGCTGCTGATCGGCCCGGTGACCGCATCCAACGTCCACAACCGCGTGCTGTGCGATTATCCGATCGGCTTTCTCGCCAGTCCCTCGCTCGGACTCGGCGCGGAGATGCTGACGGTGCGGGATCTCGCCAAATTTCCCATCATCACCTTCCCGCGCAAGACCCAACCCTATGAGAGCGTGCGATCGTTGTTTAACCGACCGGAGCTACCGCCGATCCGGCTGCACGCCAGCGCCTCCATCGCCACGGTGATCCATCTGGCGATCGAGGGCCTCGGCATCGCGGTAATTCCGACAGCCATCGTGCAGCACGAACTCGCCGACGGCCGGCTGCAACTGCTCAACACCGATCTGCAAATCCAGCCGCTGACGTTTTCCGCCACCTGGCTGGCGTCGCCAGACACCGTGGCGATCGAGTTGGTCGCAGGTCTTGCCGCCGACCTCGCGCAGGGCGGCGCGTTGGTTGACGCGCAGGCATAGGCGGGTCATTAAAATGCAGATGCCCATCCACCAAAGCCCGGGACAAGCCGCATGACTCGCATCGCAACCAATCTGCAAATCGATTCCGCACGGCTGTGGGGCACGATTCACGAGACCGCCAAATTCGGCGGCACGCCGAAGGGTGGTGTGAAACGGCTGACGCTCAGCGTCGAAGACAAGCAGGTGCGCGACTGGTTTCGAAGCGCCTGCGAGGCCGCCGGCTGCGACGTCCACGTCGACACGCTGGGCTCGATGTTCGCGCTGCGCAAAGGGCGCGATATGTCGAAGCCGCCGATCGGGCTCGGCTCGCATCTCGACACCCAGCCGACCGGCGGCAAGTTCGATGGCGTGCTCGGCACGCTGGCCGCGCTCGAAGTCGTACGCACCCTGAATGATGCCGGCATCGAGACCGAATTGCCGATCTGTATCGCGAACTGGACCAATGAAGAGGGCTCGCGCTTCGCTCCGGCGATGATGGGCTCGGCGGCTTACGTCGGCGATTTCACGACCGACGATATCCTGTTGCGCAAGGACATCGCCGGCGTCAGCGTCGGCGAGGCGCTCGACAGCATCGGCTATCGCGGCGAAAGCCCGGTCGGCACGCAGAAATTTACCAGCTTCGTCGAGCTGCATATCGAACAGGGCCCGATCCTCGAAGCCGAAGGCAAGACCATCGGCGTGGTGGATTCCGGCCAGGGCGTGCTGTGGTTTGACGGCCAGATCACCGGTTTCGAGAGCCATGCCGGGTCGACGCCGATGACGCTGCGCCGCGACGCGCTGGCAACCCTGTCGGAAATCGTCCTGGCCGTGGAGCGTATCGCCAGTGGCTTTGGCCCGAAAGCGGTCGGCACCATCGGCGAGGCGGTCATTGCCAGCCCGTCGCGCAACGTCATTCCCGGCGAGATCGCCTTCACCATGGACATCCGCAGCGCCGATGCGGAAATTCTCGATCATCTCGAGAAGGCCGTGCAGGCCGCGGTCGTCGACATTGCCGCGCATCGCAAGGTCGAAGTGAGACTGGAAAAGGTCTGGCACAAGCCACCGACGCATTTCGACCGAACGCTGGTCAATGCCGTGGAGGCGGCCACCGAGGCGCTTGGCTACAGCCACCGCCGCATCACCTCCGGCGCCGGCCATGATTCCTGCAACCTCAACACCATCATGCCCGCCGCGATGATCTTCGTGCCGTGCAAGGACGGCATCAGCCACAACGAGCTGGAAGACTCGACCCAGCCCGACTGCACCGCCGGCGCCAATGTGCTGCTGCATACCGTGCTGACACTGGCGGGCGTCGCGGCGAAGTAATCACAGTAGAAAAGTTCGTCATTGCGAGGAGCCCTTGCGACGAAGCAATCCAGTTCTTTCTGTGCTTTTGGCTTTCTGGATTGCCGCGTCGCTTCGCTCCTCGCAATGACGGCTGATAGTCCATCGGATAGCTCTGAAAGCGAGATTCCTATGCGCGCCGTATTCGTCGATGCCAATGAATCACTGGCAGTCCTCGTCGAGGCCCAGACCAAGCAAGGCGATATCGCGATCAATATCCATCGCGACGCCGACGTCACGCCGGACCAATTGCCGGGCGTGCTCGGCGGCGCCGAGATCGCGATCGTCGACCACACCACCCTGCCGACCGACATCGCGAGAAAATGCACCGGGCTGAAGCACGTGGTGTTTCTCGGCACCGGCGCACGCAGCTACATGAACCCGGAAGAGCTTGCCCAGCTCGGCATCGAGGTGCACCTGATCCGCGGCTATGGCGACACCGCGGTGGCCGAATGCGCGATCGCCTTGATGTGGGCCGCGGCGCGCGGCCTGGCCGAAATGGACCGCGAGATGCGCGCCGGCAACTGGCTGCGCGAGGACGGCATGGAGCTGACCGGCAAGACCATCGGCCTGATCGGCTTCGGCGGCATCGCCGCGGAGACCGCCCGCATCGCGGATGGCAGCGGCATGAAGGTGATCGCCTGGAATCGGACACCGAAGCAGCATCCCGGCGTGAGCTTTGTCGAGCTCGACGAATTGCTGGCGCGGAGCCACGTCGTATCGCTGCACCTGTTGCTCAATGACGACACCCGCGGTTTTCTGTCCCGCGAACGCATCGCGCAGATGAAGCCCGGCGCCATCCTGGTCAACACCGCGCGCGGCGCCGTGATCGACGAGACCGCGATGATCGACGCCCTGAAATCCGGCCATTTGCGCCATGCCGGCCTCGACGTATTCGACACCGAGCCGCTGCCGGCGGATCATCCGCTGACCAAACTGTCCAACGTGACGCTGTCGGCGCATTCGGCCTTCCGCACGCCGGAGGCCAGTGACAATCTGATCGCCGCGGCATGGGCACATTGCCGGCGTATTGCCGCGGGACATAGCGTATAATCGCTACAACCAGAGAACCGACATGCTCCACGTCTGCTCGCTCGCCGATCTGCACGCCACGGTGAAAGACACCGGCGCCAGCCATGTGCTGACGGTGATGGCCAATGTGGCGCAGGTGCAGCGCCCGGAATCGATCCTCGAGGCCCATCATCTGCGGGTGCAGATGGACGACATCACCGAACATGCCGAGGGCTTCGTGGCGCCGAACGACGCGCATATCGTTCAGGTGCTGGATTTTGTGCGCGGCTGGGATCGCCGCGCGCCGCTGGTCGTCCATTGCTATGCCGGCATCAGCCGCTCCACCGCCAGCGCTTTCGCCGCTGCCTGCATGCTCAATCCGGATCGCGACGAACGAATCATTGCCCGCCAGATCCGCGACGCATCGCCGATCGCTTCCCCCAACCGGCTGCTGGTCAGCCTCGCCGACAGAGCGCTCGGCCGCGACGGCCGCATGGTCCGCGCACTCGACGAAATGGGGCCCGGCAGCATGACGGTGGTGGGACGGCCGTTCCGGGTTGATCTCGAGTAGCTCCCCATGAAAGCGGCTATCGCGGGTTGAACGTGGAAGGTCCGTGCATGCACATAGAAATGCGAGCAACACTTCTCTTCCCCGGCGCAGCGAAGTTGCGTTAGTGGGAGAGGAAAAGAAAGATGCGCTTCGATGTTTGATGATTTCGGTTTCCTAACAACGGTTATTGCGATCGTCGCCTTTCTGTTCGCGCGCAAGGCGCGCAATGAGGTGAGGGCTCTGAGCGCGCGTCTGAGTCTTTACGAAGCGGCTGCCGGCCTGGCACCATCGCCAATGCCGAAGACGGGGCCGATCGATGCGCCAGACGTGGCGGAGGTGGTGTCGAAGAAAGCCAGCAAGACCGCGCCGGCCCTGGCCGCGAACACCGCAACGCCCCCGCCCGCCCCTGACGCTGCGAAACCCGTGAACGTCCAGCCGGCCGGTCCCGGTTTCGAGGAACGCATCGGCACCCGCTGGGTGGTGTGGGTGGGCGGCCTGACGCTGGCGCTGGGCGGTTTCTTCATGGTGCGCTATTCGATCGAGGCCGGGCTGCTTGGCCCCGGCATCCGCACGCTGCTGGGCGGGCTGTTCGCGCTGGCGCTGCTGGCGGCCGGCGAATGGTGCCGCCGCGACGAACGCCTGTCGGCGGTCGCGACGCTGCCGATCGCCAATATTCCGGCGATCCTGACCGCGGCCGGCACCGCCGTCGCCTTCGCCACCGTCTACGCCGCCTATGCGCTGTACGGCTTCCTGGTCCCGGCTACCGCCTTCATCCTGCTCGGCCTGATCGCGATCGCCACGATGGCGGCGGCCCTGCTGCATGGGCCCGCGCTGGCCGGGCTCGGCATGGCGGCGGCTTTCGTCACCCCGATCCTGGTCTCCTCGGGCAAGCCCGATTACTGGGCGCTGTATCTCTATCTCGCGGTGGTCACCGCCGCCAATTTCGGCCTGGCGCGGCTGCGGCTGTGGCGCTGGCTGGCGATCACCACGATCGCCTTCGCCACCTTGTGGGTTCTGCCCGGACTCGGTACGGCGCAGGTCGCGCCGCACACCTTCCACGTCATTGCCGGATTCATCCTCGCCACGCTGCTGGTGGTCTGCGGCTTGCTGTACGGCCCGCCGGCCGAGCCCGGCAAGATCGAGGGCGTCTCGTCCGGCGCGCTGGCGGCCTATCTGTTCGGCGCCACGCTGGTCGTGCTCAGCAGTTTTCATGCCGACACCGCGATGGTGACGTTCGGCCTGCTGGTGGCCGGCACGCTGGTCGTGGCGTGGTACGCGCAAGCCGCCACCGCCGCCGTGGCGGTCGCCGCCGGCTTCGTCGCGCTGGTATTCCTGGAATGGGCAGTGCGCGGCAATCCCGATCTGCTGGTGCTGCCCGGCGGGCCGCTGTCGGGCATGGGCACCAGCCCGATCGACGGATCGGTGTCGCTGCATCTGGTATCGGCGGCGATTTTCGCGGTTGGTTTCGGCGTCGCCGGCTTCCTCGCCCAGGGCCGCTCGGTCAGTGCCATCATTCCGGTGATCTGGTCGGGCGCCGCGGTGTTCACGCCGCTGGCGCTTCTGATCGCGCTGTACGCCCATGTAGTCTAAACCCGCCTAACAAAACCGTTCGACGTTCCTCCAGCAGATGAGAGAGCAGGCCAGCGGGTACTGTCAACTTACTGCAGCCCCGCAGTCGGCAAGATCTTGTAAAGTAGGGGGATGAAAAATTCCCAACTTTACCGCGGCTTCCGCTTCCCTGTTGAGATCATCGGTACTGTCAACTTACCGAATCGAAAGGACGAGTTCCGAAAATCGAGGCTGAACTGGCTGGATCTGGAGAAAAAAGCGG
>JACMOT010000063.1 GCA_014377915.1 Tardiphaga sp. | reverse complement strand
GACGACCTGGTTGGCCTCGATCGCGCTGGTGCGCGGATACATCGAATACGGCCCGATGCCAGTGAGATCATCGATCTCGAAGCCGGTGATGGTGCCATCCTTGTTGACGCCGATGCGGCCCTTGCAGATGTGGTCGCGGGCGTGGATGTCGGTGTTGAAGCTCTCGACCCGGTCAGCGACGAATTTGATCGGGCGGCGCAGCAGTTTTGACAGCGCATAAGTCGCCATCTCGTCGGCATAGATATGCACCTTGATGCCGAACGAACCGCCGACATCCTTGCATACCACGCGCACCTGCGCCTCCTCGAGGCCGAGGTGCTTGGCGGAGATATTCTGCACCATGTGCGGCGCCTGGGTGCCCTGATAAATGGTCAGTCGGGCCTCGCCCGGATTCCAGTCGGCCAGCACCGCGCGCGGCTCCAGCGTCACGCCGGTGTGACGGCCGAACACGAATTCCGCCTCGACGACCTCGTCGGATTTGGCAAAAGCCTGGTCGACTGAACCAGCATCGAGATTGCGTTCGAAAGCCAGATTGTCGCCGAGATCAGGGTGGATCACCGGCGTCTCCGGATCCAGCGCGGTACGCATGCTGGTGACCGGCGTCAGTTCCTCGTAATCCACCGCCACATGTTCTGCCGCATCCTCCGCCAGCGCCCGGCTGGTCGCGACAATCGCTGCGACCGCCTCGCCCTGCCAGCACACCCGGTCGATCGCGATCGCATGCTGCGGCGCCGACTTCAGCCCCTTGAGATGGGTGAGCACGCCGACCCACGGCGTGATGATTTCGGCCAGTTCGGGCCCGGTCACGATGGCAATCACCCCCGGCATCGCCTTGGCCGCAACAGCATCGATGCTGACGATCCTGGCATGTGCATAGGGCGAGCGCAGGAACACGACATGCGCCATCCGCGGCAGAATCATGTCGCTGACATATTGTCCCCGCCCCTGCATCAGCCGGTCGAGGTTCGGCCGCGGCACGGTCTTGCCGATGTAGGAATTCGGGCGGTCCAGTACCGACAGGCCGCGGTTCGGTTCGATGCCGTCATTCATGAGGCGACTCCCCGGCGTGCCAGCGCGGTCGCGGCGACGGCATCGACGATGGCGTGATAGCCAGTACAACGACAATAATTGCCGGATAGATGCTCGCGGATCTGCTCGCGGTCGGGCGCGGGCTGGTCACGCAACAGATCCTGTGCCGCCATCAGCATCCCCGGTGTACAGTAGCCGCATTGCAGCGCATTGCGGGTCCGGAACGCGGCCTGCAGGTCGGCCACCTCTCCGCTGTCCGACAGGCCTTCGATGGTCTCGACCGCCACGCCTTCCATCTGCACCGCCAGCACCAGGCAGGCACGAACGATCTCGCCGTCGACCCGCACGGTGCAGGCGCCGCAGACACCATGTTCGCAGCCGACATGGGTGCCGGTCAGCCCCAATTGGTCGCGAAGGAAGTCAGCGAGGTTAAGTCTCGGCAATACCTGCGCTTCGACACGCTCGCCATTCACGCTCAGCCGGATCGCAACGGGTGCCGTCATGCCGACCTCCTGATTTCGAGTTCAGGCCGCCGCAGCAGCGTCGCCACGCAGAGCGACAACAATTGCCGCGCCAGATGCCGGCGCATCGCCACCGAGGCCTGCTGGTCCTCCTCCGGCTCGATCTCGGCGTCGAGAGCCGCTTGCGCCGCCGCCAGCATGGAAGGCGTGACCGGCTTGCCGACCAGATCAAACGCGGCGGAAGCGAGAAGCGGACGGTCGCCGATGGCAAAATAGCCGAGCCGCAGCTCCGCAAAGCGATCCCCGTGGAGGACGGCCGAGGCCGCCAGTCCGACGATCGCGTAATCGCCCTTGCGGCGGCTATATTCATGAAAGAAATGCGCGCTGCCGGGTCGTGCCAGCGGAAGCTCGACCGCGACCAGGATTTCGTCGGCGGCCAGCGCGGTCTGGTAGATGCCGGTGAAGAATTCATCGGCCGGAATGCGGCGCTGGCGATGCGCATCCTGCGTCACGATGACGGCGTCGAGCGCGACCATGCAGGCCGGCATTTCCGACGCCGGGTCGGCATGCGCCAGATTGCCGCCGAGCGTACCCTTGTTGCGAATGGCCGGATGCGCGACATGCGCCATCGCCTCCGCCAGCAGCGGCGCGTACGCGGTGATTTCCGGCGAGCGCAGGATGTCGACATGGCGGGTCAGCGCCCCGATCGTGAGCCCGGCATCGGTGACCCTGACGCCACGGAGTTCATCGAGCCCGCCGATATCGATCAGCCATTCCGGCGCCGACAGCCGCAGGTTCAATGCCGGCATCAGGCTTTGGCCGCCCGACAGCAACTTCGCCGCATCGCCATGTTCGGCGAGCAGCGCAAGTGCTTCTTTGACTGTCGACGGTTTGATATAACTGAAAGCCGAGGCTTTCATTCGTTGGCCTCCCGTGGTCCACTTAACGGAACCTGCCAGAGATTAAAGAGCGGCGCCTCGTGAACGTCAAGTTTATTTATCGAACGATTACTTCCGACGATATCAGCGCGAGCGCTGGAAGTTTCGTCGCAAAGACGGTGACGCCGGGCTTGCATCACCGCGCCATCGGTTGCCGCTGACGCGGGAGATTGGCGCGCCCGTTCAGGGCCGGTCCGCCTGCTGCTTCGCCGCAGCGAAGGTCTTGGCAACCCCGGCCAGATAGACGTCCAGCGCCGCGGCGATCATCTCCTCTTTGCTTTCGAGCACCGGCGATTCATAGATGTATTTGCGAACGCCGTAGTAAAAGATGCCGCCGTGGAACACCCAAGCCATTTCGATCTCGGACGGGGTGGGCTTGGCGCGGGTCGACAATCCAGCCTCGAACCGGCACTCCTTGATGATACGGGTCAGTATCTTGTCGCCGACCACGCTGACATAGGAACGGTTGATATCCAGCCCCTTGAGGCCCGAAAACAGATAGATCCGTAGCCAGTTCCGGGTGAAGATCACGTCGGTATAGGCATTGTAGAACTGCTGCAGCCGCTCTCGAATGGGCCGCGACCGGTCGGTCAGTTTTTTCTCCCAGCCGCTCTCGAGGGGCTCGAGATAGACCGTGCGATAGACTTCCTTGATCAGGTCGTCCTTGCTGGGGAAATAGCGGTACAGCAGCGGCTGGGTAACGCCGAGCCGGCGCGCCAGTTCTCGGGTGCCGCCGTTGAAGCCTTCATCCGCGAAGAATTCAGTGGCCTGGCGGATGAAATCCTTGCGGCGATCTTCCGGAGACAGCCGCCTCCGCTTTTCCCCCGCGACCCGCGAGGTGGTTTTTTTGGCCATCGGTACGCTCAATTTAGCTTTCGGCAACGAACTGCCCGAAGCCACCCTGCGCGAACAGCAGCGGCTCGCCCCCGTTGTAGCTATAGGCCTCGACCGCACCAAGAAAAATGACGTGATCGCCGCCGTAATAGCGGTCGGCGCCGCGGCACTGGAAGGTGGCCACCGTATCGGCCAGAATCGGCGCGTTGCCAAGTCCGGCGATCCAGGACACCCCGGCAAATTTATCGATGGCGGGCGTCGCGAACTGCTTGGCCAGCGCGCGCTGCGACGCGCCCAGCACATTGACGGCAAAATGGCTGGCATTCTGAAAATGCACCATGTTCGGCGAATAAGACACCAGGCTCCACAGGATCAATGGCGGATTCAGCGACACCGACGCGAACGAGTTGCAGGTTAGACCGACCCCCGCGCCGTTTTCTCCGGCCGCCGTGATCACCGTCACACCCGTAGCGTAGTTGCCCAGCGCCTTGCGAAAGTCGCGTGGATCGAGCACCGAATTGTCGCGGGCATATTCGTTCTCGGGGTCGTTTGGATGTGAGGCAGTGGTCATCCCGCGCGTCCTAAAGGGTCAGGTTTTCCGAGGGAAGATCGAGCGCGACGCGGCCGTAATTGGTGCCGGCGGCATCGAAGCTGAAGGCGATATGAGCGTTGATCGCATGTGCGTCCCTGAACTGGCGCTGCAGCGCGCCACTGCTATAGAGCCCACGGGCACCGCTGGCGGCGAATAGCAGCGACACCGCCTCGGTGCACAGCCCGACCGAAAAAGCGCCGTCGCGACGATATCTGGTCTTCTCCGCCATGTCAGGTACGTAACCGCGGCGCGCATCGGCCATCGCCTCGATGCAGGTGCGCCGCATGATCAGCCGCGCGGCATCGATCTTGGCCGAGGCTTCCGCCACCTTGATCTGGGTGGTCTGCAGATCACTGAGCTTGGCGCGGTTATAAGTCGAGGCGCGGTGCCGGGCGATGCCAACATAATCATCGAGGCAGGCCTGCGCGTTGCCGAGCGAAACCCCCGACAGCACGAAGGCGAACAAAGCGAAAACCGGAAGCGCGAACAGCGCGCCGGGATTGACGTCGCTGCCCGGCGACGGCCCGCCGGCGACATCGCGCACGGCCAGAGTCATGTAATCCGGGACAAAAACGTCCTTGACCTCGACATCGTTCGAGCCTGTACCCTTCAGGCCCGAGGACTTCCAGGTGTCGATGATCGTATAGGCCTGCTTCGGCAGCAGAAACACGCGGTACTCGACGCCATCGGCCTCATCTTCCGACGACACGATGCCCGCCAACATGTTCCAACCGCTGGGATCGACGCCCGACGAGAACGGCCAGCGTCCCGACAACGAATAGCCGCCCGGTACTTTCTTCGCCCGCCCTGCCGGGAACACGAAGGACGACGCGATCAGCGCGTCCGGCTCATGGCTCCAGATCGCATCCTGGGCGCGGCGATCGAACATGCCGAGCATCCAGTGGTGGCTGGCGAGATTGACCACGTTCCAGGCCACCGACGCATCGGCCTGTGCCAGGATGTCGGCCACATCGATCAACGCGACGTAGTCGAGTTCGGAGCCACCGACGCGTTTTGGCTGCAGAATGCGAAACAGACCCGCCTGATGCAGGTCCCGCTCGGTCTCCGGCGGCAACCGGCGCAACTCCTCGGTGGTCGCAACCCGGCCCAGCAATTCCGGAAGCAGCGCCTGCGCCCGCGCCAACATCCCGGCATAGTCGGCATCCGGCTGCCCCGAAAGCAAAGGCGAATCCAATCGATGAAGGCGGCTCGTCATGGTGACCTCCCTGCTCGCGCTCAATGAGCCGCGAGCTTGCTGGCGATGTCCGGCTTCATGTGCGGGCGATCCAGATACAGCGAGGCCTTCAGCCCCTCGGCGTCCTGGGTTGCGAATTCCGACAGCAATTTCATTTCCGGGATACGCGAACGGTCGAGCGTGGTGACATCCGGCCAGTCGATCTCGATCAGATTGCCGGTGGGGTCGCGCAGATACATCTGCACGCAGCCGTCGGGTAATTCATTCACGGGATTGCGGAACGCCGTATAGTCGAGCGCGCCGATCTTCTTCGCGGCCTCGTAGGCGGCATGAAAATCATCGACGTCGAGCGCGAAGTGCTGATAGGTCGGAATGCTGTCTTCGAGCTGGAACAGATGCAGTTGCAGGTCGCCGCAGCGCAGATAGCGCGTCTTGAAGCCGAAATTATAGGTGGGGATCGTCTCCATGCCGAGCACCTCGACATAGAACCGCGCGGATTCGTCGAGGTCGCGCGAGCCGATCGACAAATGATTGAAACCGGTGACTTTCATTTTGACGCCTCCCTGAATTTATCAATCGATAAATAGATCAAGTGCTGGATCCACGCAAGATGTTTCCGTACCTTGCCGTCGGTATGCGATGCGCGTAACGCCCGGCAACGCCTTGCACTGCAATATAATTCGCGCCTCACCCCCGCGGCGCCGGCAAATTACCGCGGCCTTTTTGCCGAGTTGCCGCTGCGTTGCCAAGCCACGCCAGCCGTGCCATTAGGCAAACCGGCTGCCGCGCACCGCCCCGGAGACACTTCGTGCATCTTGAACTCGTATCGATCGCGACCGACGCTGAGCCGCTCGACGGCATTTTCTACACTCCGACCGCCCGCGGCATCAAAGCCTCGGCGCTGCTGTTTCACGGCAACTGCCACAATTTCTACATGGGTCCGTCCCGCTTCATGCCGGAAGTGCTGGTGGCGCAGGGCATTGCCTGTCTGGCCTTCAACCGGCGCGGCCACGACATGGTGACGTCGTTGCACGGTCGCACGATCGGCGGCGGCTCGTTCCAGCTTGCGCATGAGGCGATCGCCGACAACCGCGCGGCGTCCGACTGGCTCGCCACGCGCGGCCATCTTCATCCGATTATCATCGGTCACAGCAATGGCGGCATGCTCGCCGCGCAACATTGCGCCGACGATTACGGCCAGCCGCGCGCGCTGGTGCTGATGTCGGCGCATGTCGGCGGTACCGAGAACGTGCCACAGATGAGCCGCGCCGGCATGTTCGCGCAGGACCGCCTGGCAGAACTGACCGCGCAGGCGGAAGCCATGGTGGCGCGCGGCGCGGGACGCGAATTAATGCTGCTGCCGGACTGGTGGTGGGTGATCAGCGCGGAAAGTTTTATCGACCGCGCGCGTCATACGCCAAGCACCGTCGGTAACGCGCCAAAGGTGCGCTGCCCGTCGCTCTATCTGCGCGGCGACCGGGAGGCGCCGGAATCCTACCCGGTCGAGGCCTTTGCCGCCGCCGCCGGGGCGCCGTGTGAAGCACGCATCATTCCGGATTGCGACCATTTCTACACCGGTCGCGAGGATGACGTTGCAAGGCAGGTGGTCGACTGGGTCGTGAAGACCTGCAGGCTATGCTGAGCGGGCGGCAGCCATCGATCCGGAGTGAGGTCGTTTCCCGGACGCGCTGCGGCATCCTTATGCCGCTGCGCAGATCCCGGATCCCGGTTTCCTACGCGCAACCGGGGCCCCGGATCTGCGAAGCAACACGCCGCGCTAAACGATGCTCCGCATCGTCAGGCAAGGCGCAGTGCATCGCGTCCGGCGAACGAACTGGCGAACCGCATCACGTTAATCCGCGGTCCACCCACCGTCGATGACCAGCGACGATCCCGTCATCAGCGTTGACGCGTCGGAGGCCAGAAACACCAGCGCCCCCATCAGATCCTCGACCTGCCCAACCCGGCCAAGCTTGATCTTCGACAACACGCTTTCACGAAACGCGGCGTTCTCGAAGAACGGCCTGGTCATCGGCGTTTCAATGAAGGTGGGACACAGCGTGTTGCTGCGAATGCCGAACGCGGCGAGATCGAGAGCCATCGACTTGGAAAAACCCTCCATGGCCCATTTCGACGCGCAATACAGCGAGCGGTTAACACCGCCAACCTGCCCCATCTGCGACGACATATGGATGATCGAGCCTTTGACGCTCGCCGCGCGCATCCGTCGCGCCACCGCCTGCGCCGCGAAATAGGAGGCACGGACGTTGAGGTTCATCACGCTGTCAAAATCCTCGACGGGAACGTCGAGGAACGGATTTGGACGGTTGGTGCCGGCGTTGTTAACGAAGATATCGAACGGCTGCGCGGCTTCGATCGCAGCGGCGAAGGCCGCGATGTCGGTGACGTCAAGCGCGAGGCTGTCGGCCTGTTGGCCGCGATCACGCAGCGCCGCGGCGGCTTCCTCGATCTCGGCCGAGGTCCGCGCGCACAACGTGACATGCGCGCCATGCTCGGCCAGGGCCGCGGCCGCCGCAAGGCCGATGCCACGCCCGGCGCCGGTCACCAGCGCCCGGCGACCGTCGAGCCGAAATGAGGGCGTGGTTGGTAGCGGAGCCGAACTCATTCCGCCGCACCGCCATAGGGAATGTTGCGGCCGCCATAGCGGCGGACGCGGACATTGGCCTGCTCGGCGTGGCCGACAAAGCCTTCCAGCAGACAGAGCCGCGAGCAATAGGCACCGATCATCGCCGACGCCTCGTCGGTGAGCACCCTCTGATAGGTCACGGTCTTCATGAACTTGCCGACCCACAGCCCGCCGGTGTAACGCGCCGCCTTGGCCGTCGGCAGCGTATGGTTGGTGCCGATCACCTTGTCGCCGAACGCGACATTGGTGCGCGGTCCCAGGAACAGGGCGCCATAATTCGTCATGTGCTTGAGAAAGTAATCGGGATCGCGCGTCATCACCTGGACGTGCTCGGAAGCGATATCGTCGGCGACCTTCACCATTTCCTCTTCGGAATCGCAGAGGATCACCTCGCCATAGTCTTCCCATGCCTTGCGGGCGACGGCTGCGGTCGGCAGGATCCGCAGCAAGCGCTCGATCTCAGCCATCGTATCCCGCGCCAGTTTGGCGGAATTGGTCAGCAGAATAGCGGGCGAATTCGGCCCATGCTCGGCCTGGCCAAGCAGATCGGTCGCGCAAATTTCGCCGTCAACGGTGTCGTCGGCAATCACCAGCGTTTCGGTCGGCCCCGCGAACAGGTCGATGCCGACGCGGCCGAACAATTGCCGCTTGGCCTCGGCGACATAGGCGTTGCCCGGCCCTACCAGCATGTCGACGGCGGCGATCGACTGCGTGCCGATCGCCATCGCGCCAACCGCCTGAATGCCGCCGAGGCAATAGATTTCATCAGCGCCGGCCATATGTTGCGCGGCGACGATCGCCGGTGCCGGCTTGCCCTGATAGGGCGGCGCACAGGTGACGATACGGTCGACGCCGGCCACCTTCGCGGTGATCACCGACATATGCGCCGAGGCCAGCAGCGGATACTTGCCGCCGGGCACGTAGCAGCCGACTGAATTGACCGGGATGTGCTTGTGGCCGAGCACGATGCCAGGCAGCGTCTCCACCTCGACGTCCTTCATCGAGTGGCGCTGATGCTCCGCAAAATTGCGGACCTGGGTCTGCGCGAATTTGATATCGTCGAGGTTGCGCTGCGACAGCTGCGCCAGACAGCCCTTGATCTCGGCATCGGTGAGGCGGTAGTCGGTCCGATCCCAGTGATCGAATTTCACCGACAAGTCACGAATGGCCGCGTCACCGCGCTTCTCGATATCCGCCAGCATCGCCTCGACGGCCACGCGGACACTCTGATCGTCTTCGGCGCGCAATGTCGCATCGCGACCGCGCTTAAGATACTGCGCCATCAATGGCTCTCCCTGATCGTTTGATTTTTGTGCGACAATGATCATGTCGATGGTTGGTCGAAAGACATGTCACGGCCCGGTGCCGAGGCGAAGCATTGCGGTCTGGTCGTCGAAAAAGCAACCGCCCGGCGCGGAAGCGTCTGCGCATCAGCGGGCTTGCGCGGCGCCGATGCCGGCGATGGCGCAGACTTCGTCATTGTCCGACGTGTCGCCGGAGATACCGACCGCGCCTACCACGTGATTGTCAGCATCGCGGATCAGCACGCCACCGGCGACCGGCACCATGCGCCCGCCGCTGGCCGCGGCCAGCGCGCCGAAGAACACCGGCATTTTCTGCGATCGCTCGCCGAGTTCACGGGAGTCGAAGCCCATGCCCAGCGCGCCATAGGCCTTGCCACTCGCAATCTCGACGCGGAAAATTCCGGAATGGTCCTCGCGTTTCAGCGCCACCAGATGACCTCCGGCGTCGAGCACGGCGACCGTCAGCGGCGCCAGTTCGAGCTCCCGGCCCTTTTTCAGCGCGGCATCAATCAGCGTTTCCGCGAAGCGGAGAGTGAGGCAGGTCATCAAAGTGTCCTTGCAGGAGCCTGTTGAATTCCAAGCGGACGCGCGCGCAGCGTGGCAGAAGAGACCATTGCGGCGACGAGAGAAATCTGTTTATCGAATGATTATTAATTTTTCAAGCGCGCGGCGTTGCCGTCGCGTCGCTTTCGACAGCCGGAGTTGGATCGCATGAGCAAGATAGTCGGATTGATCGGCCTCGGCATCATGGGCGGCGCCATCGCGCCCAATCTGATCGAGCGTGGCTGGACCGTAATCGGCTATGACGTCGATGCGGCCCGTACGCGCGCGCTGGCCGCGGCAGGCGTCACCATTGCCGCTGGCATCGCCGACGTCGTCAAGGCGGCCGAACTGGTGATGACCAGCCTGCCCAGCCCCGCCGCGGCGTTTGCCGTAGCGGAGGAGATCAGCCGCTCCGGCGAGAGCCCGCGCATCGTCATGGAGCTGAGCACGCTGGCGATCGCCGACAAGCTGCGCTTTCGCGAGATTCTTGCGACTGCCGGACATATCGCACTGGATTGCCCGCTGAGCGGAACCGGCGCGCAGGCCGCCACCCGCGACCTCATCGTCTATGCCAGCGGCGACAGTGCGGCGATTGCGAAATGCACCGCGCTGTTCGCTGATTTCAGCAAGCAGAGCGCGGATCTTGGCGTCTATGGCAATGGCAGCCGGATGAAGTTCGTCGCCAACCACCTTGTGGCCATCCACAATGTCGCGACCGCCGAAGCGATGGTGTTGGCGCAGCGCGCCGGACTCGATCTGCGGCAGGTGGTCGAGCTGGTAGGCCCCGGCGCTGGTGGATCGCGCATGTTCCAGATGCGAGCGCCAATGATGGTGTCGGGCGTCTACGAGCCCGCGACGATGCGGATTTCGACCTGGAAGAAGGACATGTCGATCATCGGCGCTTTCGCCGAGGAACTGAACTGCCCGACGCCGATGTTCGCGCTGACGCAGCCGGTCTATACTGAAGCCATGGAGATGGGCCTCGGTGACAAGGACACCGCGGCGGTATTCGAGGTGCTCGACAAGCGCGCACCTGGCAAATAGGTCTCAGGTTTCCAACTGTGGCGCTACGCGGTCGCGGAACAGCGCCGTCGTGCGCTCGGCCTCGGCCTTCAGCACGCTGGCGAACAGCGCCGCGGCGGGCGTCATCAGCTTGCGCGACGGCTCGATCAGGATGAAGTCGGAATACATCGGCGGGTCGGCCAGCGGCCTGATATCGAAGCGGTCGCGGTCGATGTCGGAGGACATCATCACGAAGGGCAGCACGACGACCCAGTCGGTCGCTGCGACAAACTCCAGCGTTCCCATCATCGCGTCCATCTCCAGCCGGCGGGCGACATTGACGCCGTTGGTGGTGAAATAAGTCTCGATATTGCGTCGCCGCGTGTTCTGCTTTCCGGGCAGCACCACTTTCAACGGCCCGAGGCTGGCCAGGCTGACGGGCATCAGATGCTGGCCGTCGTCGCGCTTCGCCGTTACCAGCATTTCGCGGTCGTGCAGCAGCAGCTGGCTCGAGAGCCCGACCGCGCCCTCGAACGCCGGCACCACGGCGAGGTCCAATTCGCCCTTCAGCAGAAGGTCGGTGAGCACCCCGGAATAGGCCTCGATGATACTGATGTCCGCGCCAGGTGAGATCTGCAGGAACTTGTCCAGCGTCGGCGCGAGGATGGAACGCGAGATTGTCGGCATCACCCCGATCCGCGCAAGCCCGCCATTCTGACGGACAGCAACCTCATGGTGCGCTGCATCAAGGCGCTTCAGAATATCGACACAATCAAGATAATATTGCTTGCCGGCCAGCGTGGCCTCGATCGCCCGGCCGTTGCGGCCAAACAGGGCAGTGCCGAGTTCGTCTTCCAGCATCCTCACATGCTGCGAGATGCCGGATTGCGTTGCGCCCTCCCGCTCGCCCGCGGCGGTAAAGGACCCTTCCTCGAACACCGCGACGAACGACTTCAACTGCCTGAGCGAGACCATCCATCAACAACCTTGATGCGAGAGAGTAGAAATAATCATTTTTTATACTGGAAGACAATCTCTAGGCTGCATTGAACAAGATTGGGAGGCACTTCATGCAACTTGGCTTCTTCACGATGCCAATCCATCCGCTTGACAAGGACTGGCGCCAGACCCTGGCGGAGGACCGCGAGGCGTTCCTGCTCGCCGACGAGCTCGGCTTCAGCGAGGCCTATGTCGGCGAGCATGTCACCGACCGCGCCGAGAATATCACGTCCTGCGTGGCTTTCATTGCCTGGATCGCCGCGGCGACCAAGCAAATCAAGCTCGGCACCGGCACCGTCAATATGCCGAACAGCCATCCCGCCTCGGTCGCGGCGACGCTGGCAATGCTCGACCATATGCTCGACGGCCGATTCATTTTCGGCATCAGCCCCGGCGGGCTGCTGTCCGACGCCGAGGTATTCGGCAATCTGGAAGCCAACCGCAACGAGATGTTCCTCGAAGCCATCAACCAAATTCTGGAAATCTGGACGTCCGAACCGCCATACAATCTCAAGGGCAAGTACTGGAACCTGTCGACCGAAAAGACGCTGGTCAAGGAAATCGGCCAGGGCTACATCCCGAAGCCGCTGCAGCGGCCGCATCCGCCGATCGTCGTCACCGCCGTCGCGCCGTTCTCCAAGGGTGTCACCGAAGCCGCGATCCGCGGCTGGGACCCGATCTCGGCGAACTTCCTGATGCCGGCCTGGGTAAAGAGCCACTGGCCGAAATATGCCGAGGGCTGCGAGCGTGGCGGCCGCGTCGCCGATCCCGCCAATTGGCGCGTTGCCAAAAGCATATTCGTCGCCGACGACGCTGCCAAGGCCAGGGCCTACGCGACCGATCCCGACGGTCCCTATGTCTATTACTACCGCTCGTTGTTCACCAAGCTGAAGAAGAACGGCCGCATCGAGCTGTTCAAGACCCATCGCGACCAGCCCGAAGACGAGGTTACGCTCGATATGGTAGTCGACAAGCTGGTGATCTTCGGCACGCCGGACAGCGTCGCCGACCAGATCCTCGCCTTTCAGCAAGAGGTCGGCGAATTCGGTACGCTGCTTTATGCCGGCAAGGACTGGAAGGATCGCGAACTCGGGCGACGCTCGATGATCCTGATGGCCGAAAAGGTGCTGCCGCTGGCCAACGCCGCGGCCCCGACGCGCGTGGCGGCTGTCGCCTAGAAGCGCGGCGGCGCACGAAGGAAAGCGAGACATCCATGGCATTGAGTGCTCGCATTCCCGCCATTCACTGATCCACCGCCATTACGGCGTCACCCTGATGACCAGCAGCGCACTCGGCGACTGGTATCGAAACGAGACTGGGCCGGTTTGACAGATCGCCGCCGTCGCTGCATTGCGGGCCGAAATTTGCTAAATATTCACTTGATAAATTAGAGCGGGTGGAGGACACAGGATAGAGTGCAGAAGCAAGCGATCGGCGATCGTTGCAAAAGTCAAAGCCGCCACCAAGAAGCGGCTGAAGTATCATAAATTCGTATGTCGCATGCAACTGCGCCCTACCCTTCGCATGCCGCTCACGGCAAATGACAAAGGGACGGTACCGTTGATTTCCGGGAGGGATACATGGCCATGTCGGTTGAAACATCTGTCAATGCAGGCCGCGGCGAAGCCGCCGTCGCCATGCTTGTTCGGCCTTTGGGCTGAGTATGCAGTTCTGGATCATTCAGTCGCTGAACAGCCTGTCGCTTGGTGCGCTGCTGTTTCTGCTGGCTTCCGGCTTCTCGCTGATCTTCGGCCTGATGCGGCTCGCCAATCTGACGCATGGCGCGTTCTTCATGATGGGCGCCTATTTTGGCGCCGTCGCGCTTCGCACCTTCGAGGGTATTAATTTCTGGCTCGTAGCGGTCGGCAGCGGCCTGCTGGTCGCCGCCTTCGGCGGCCTGTTCGAGCGCCTGGTGTTGCGCCGACTCAGCACCAACCCGCTTGGCCAGGTGCTGGTCACGCTCGGCATGTCGCTGATCATTGCCGACGCCTGCCTGATCCTGTGGGGCGGCGATCCGATCCCGGTGCCGACCCCCGCCTATTTCCAGGCGCCGACGCGCATGTTCGGTCTGGTGTTTCCAACCTACGGGCTGGTGATCGTGGCCTGCGCGCTGGCGGTGTCGTTCGCGCTCTATCTGCTGCTGGAGCGCACAAGAATCGGCGCGATGATCCGCGCCGGTGTCGATGACCGGCAGATGGCACGCGCCGTCGGCATTCCCGTGTCGAAATTGTTCACCGCCGTGTTCTGCCTCGGCGCCGGTATCGCCGGCGCCGGCGGCGTGCTCGGCGGGCCGGTGCTCTCCGCCTATCCCGGCCTTGACGCCGACATGCTGCCGCTGGCGCTGATCGTGGTCATCCTGGGCGGCGTCGGCAGCCTGCTCGGAGCCTTTATCGGCAGCTTCATCATCGGCTTCATCTACACATTCGGCGCCGCGCTGGTTCCGGATCTGGCCTACATCATTCTGTTCCTGCCGATGATCGCGGTAATCGCGTTCCGCCCGCGCGGACTGTTCGGGCGGCTGACGACATGAAGAAACTCGCTATCCTTATCCTTGCCGGTCTGCTGATTACGCTGCCGCTGTTTTCCGGAGACTTCTACGTCAATCTGAGCACGCAGGTGCTGATCGCCGTGGTGTTTGCGATGAGCCTAAATCTGCTGGTCGGCTACGGTGGCATGACGTCGCTCGGTCACGCGACCTATATGGGGCTCTCCGCCTACATCGTGGCGATCCTGACTACGCGTTACGGCATCGGCAATGGCGCCGCGGCACTGATCTCGATCATCGGCACTACGCTGTGCGCCGCTTTGTTCGGCCTGCTGGCCTTGCGCGCGACCGGACTGAGCTTCCTGATGATCACGCTGGCGATGTCGCAGGTGCTGTGGGGTCTGGCCTACCGGATGACCTCCGTGACCAATGGCGACAACGGCATTTCCGGCATTACCCGGCCGCTGCCATTCGGCATCTCGCTGGAAAGCCCCGCGGCCTATTACTGGTTCACGCTGATGATCGGCGCGCTGTCCTTCGGCGCCATGGCGATCTTCGTGACCTCGGCGTTCGGCTCGTCGCTGAAGGGCGTCCGTGACCAGCCGCGCCGGATGGCCGCGCTCGGCTTCAATCCATGGATGATCCGCTGGATCACCTTCATCTATGCCGGTTTCTGGGCGGGCATCGCCGGGCTGCTCTACGTCTACTATCACAAATACATTCATCCGACCTCGCTCTCGATCACCAACTCCGCCGAGGGCTTGCTCGGCGTGATTGCCGGCGGCTCGGGCACGCTGGGCGGCCCGGTGGTCGGCGCGGCGCTGGTCAGCCTGCTGAAGAATTACGCCTCCGCCTATATCGAACGCTGGAACATGCTGCTCGGCATCATCTTCCTGCTGATCGTGCTGTTCATGCCCACAGGCATCGTGCCCGGCGCGCGCAAGCTGGTCGACCGATTACGGAGGACGCAGCCATGACGACAGCGGAATACGCGCTCGAAATCACCAACCTCTGCAAGGCTTTCGGCGGACTGGCCGTGACCAAGAATGTGTCGCTGAAAGTCCGGCCCGGCGAACGGCGCCTGATGATCGGTCCGAACGGCGCCGGCAAGACGACCCTGTTCAACCAGATCACCGGCGACATGTTGCCGAATTCCGGCCAGGTCAAACTGTTCGGCCGCGACATCACCCGGCTGCGGCCCGACCAGCGCGCGCATTGCGGGCTGTCGCGCACCTACCAGATCATCACGCTGTTCACGCAGGATACGCTGGAGCACAACGTGACGCTGGGACTGATGGGCCTGCGCCGCGAGCGCTGGCAACCGGTCCGGTCGCTGGCGTCCTATGGTGATCTGGCGCGCGAATCGCGCCGTATCCTCGCCATGGTCGGGCTCGAGGATCGCGCCTCGCATCCGGTCTCCGATATCGCCTATGGCGAAAAACGCCGCGTCGAACTGGCGATGGCGCTGGCGCAAAAGCCGCGTCTGCTGCTGCTGGACGAGCCGCTGGCCGGTCTGTCGAGTTCGGAACGGACCACGGTCAAGGCGCTGATCGCGGCGATCCCGCGCGAAACCGCGGTGATCATGATCGAGCACGACATGGATACGGCGCTCGATCTCGCCGAAACCGTGACGCTGCTGAATTACGGCAGCGTGATCGTCGACGGCGAGCGCGACGCGGTGATCGCCGACGCCAAAACCCGCGAGGTGTATCTTGGCAACTGACGCGCTCACCCTCAGCCATGTCGATGCGTTCTATGGCGACAGCCATGTGCTGCACGGCGTCAGCTTCGCTTTGCAGGCCGGCCAGGTGCTGGCGCTGCTGGGACGCAACGGCGCCGGCAAGACCACCTGCATCTCGACGATCGTCGGTTTCCTGACGCCGCCGCGGGGCGAGATCCGCCTGTTCGGAACCCCGATCACCGGCCTCAGCCCGGAACGGATTTCCCGGCTTGGTATTGGCTTGGTACCGCAGGGTCGCCGGATCTTTCCGTCGCTGTCGGTGCGCGAGAATCTCGTTGTCGCGCGTCAGCGTCTCAACGAGACCGATCGCCCCTGGACGCTCGAGCGCATCTTCGAGATGTTCCCGCGGCTGCGGGAACGCCACGCGCAATATGCCGGCACCTTGTCCGGCGGCGAGCAGCAGATGCTGGCGATCGGCCGCGCGCTGATGGGCAATCCATCGGTACTGCTGCTGGACGAACCGTCCGAAGGGCTGGCACCACTGATCGTCGCCGAGGTCGGCCAGACCATCAAGAGACTGAAGTCCGAAGGACAATCGATCATCCTGGTCGAACAGAACCGCCGACTGGCACTCGATGTCGCCGACCAGGCCGTGATCCTTAACACCGGGCGATGCGCTTTCGTGGGGACTGCCGACCAGGTCCGCACCGATGAGGACCTTGTCGCCCAGCACCTCGGCGTCTACCACGCCCATTGATCAATCGGAGCAATGGATTTGGCAGACGCTGTTGAAAAGACCTGGTCCCTGAACGTGAATGGCGACGCTGTGAGCGTCGCCGCGAATGAGGATCTCTCCTTGCTGATGGCGTTGCGTCAGGACCTCAATTTGAAGGGAACGCGCGTCGGTTGCGCGCAAGGCAATTGCGGCGCCTGCACCGTGCTGCTCGACGGCCGGCCGATCCAGTCCTGCACCACCCCAATCTCCGTGGTTGCCGATCGCACCATCGTGACCGTCGAAGGGCTAAACCGCGATGGCGCGCCGGGTCGGTTGCAGCGCCTGTTCCTCGACGAGCAGGCCGCGCAATGCGGCTATTGCATCAACGGCATCTTGATGACTGTCACCGGACTTCTCGACCGCTCGCCACCGGCGGATCGCCGCGAGATCGTGGCCACGCTGGACGAGCGACACCTGTGCCGCTGCGGCGCGCAGGTCCGCATTCTGCGCGCGACCGATCGGGCGATGACTGGCCAGCCGGGGAGCGCGTCATGACGCAGCTTCCCGCCAACCTGGCGCTCAATCCGCGGCTCAACCGATGGGTCTCGATCGACGGCCCGGATGTCATCACCATCCGCACCGGCAAGGTCGAGCTCGGCCAGGGCGCGGTCACGGCGATCGCCGCCATTGCGGCCCGCGAACTCGGCGTCGATCTCGCTGACATCCATATGCAGCCGACCGACACCGATTCCTCGCCGGAGGAAGGCTATACCGCCGGAAGCTTCTCGGTCGAGCATGGCGGCTCGGCGATGCGCTGGGCCTGCGCGCAAGTGCGCGAATTATTTGCCCAGCGGGCGCAGGCTGTACTCGGCGAAGGCGCGATCGACGTCGTGGCCGGCGTCTTCACGCGGTCGACGCGCAACGAAGGCCTCAGCTACTGGGACATGGCCGCGGATGTCGATCTAAATCGCTCGAGCGCCGATCTGCCGCCGCCGCAGCTGCGCGGTGGGACGATCGACGCGGGCCTGCTGCGACGACTGGACCTCGCCGGCAAGCTGACCGGCGCGGCCTTCATCCAGGACATGACGCTGCCGCGGATGCATTACGGCCGCGTATTGCGCGGCGCCCATCCCCGCGACCGCCTGGTCTCGTTCGACAATGACAAGGTGGCCGCCCTGTCCGGCGTCATCGCCGTGGTCCTCGATGGGAGCTTCATGGGCGTGGTCGCCCGCCGTGACGAGCAGGCGTTGCGAGCGATCGAAGTCGCCGCCCGAACGGCGCAATGGCGGCGCGAAGCCGAGTTGCCCGAGACGGCCGATCCGCATGACTGGATCGCGGCATTGACGCCGCGCAGCACGACCTTTCTCGCCGACGACGGTCCGGAGCCGATGGCGGTGCTTCGCCATCACGCCGTCTATTCCCGCCCGTTCATCGCGCATGCCTCGATCGGACCATCCTGCGCGGTGGCGATGTGGGAGGCCGATCACGTGACGGTCTGGTCGCACTCGCAGGGTATCCATCCGTTACGCGGCGCGCTGGCGCGGACGCTGCACCTCGACAAGCAGCAGGTGCGGGTGATCCACGCCCAGGGCGCCGGCTGCTATGGCCACAACGGCGCCGACGACGTGGCCCTTGACGCCGCATTGCTGGCGCGCGCGGCAAAGGTGCCGGTGATGTGTCAGTGGACACGCGCCGACGAACTGAGCTGGTCGCCGTTCGGCGCGGCGATGCGGGTCGAACTGCAAGGCGCACTCGACGCCGCCGGGCAGATTGTGGAATGGCAACACGCGGTGTGGAGCCCGCCGCATCTGGCACGGCCCGGCTTCGGCGACGGCGTCAATCTGCTGGCCGCGCAGCAGATCGATCCGCCGCATCCGCCAGGCCCGCCCAACGAGGCGCCGCGCCCCTATGGCGGTGGCGACCGCAACGCGGTGCCGCTGTATCGGCTGGGCAAGCGCGGCATCACCCATCATCTGCTGCCGCAGGGGCCGCTGCGCAGCTCCGCGCTGCGTTCGCTCGGCGCGCATTGCAACGTGTTCGCGATCGAAAGTTTCATGGATGAGCTGGCAGCGCTGGCCGGCATCGATCCGGTCGAGTTTCGGCTGCGTCACCTCGAGGAGCCGCGCGCCGAAGCCGTGATCCGCGCCGCGGCCAAATTGTCCAAGTGGGACCCGGCCGATCGCGGCGGCGAAGGTGTTGGTCGCGGCATTGGTTTCAGCCGCTACAAGAACCACGGCGCCTATTACGCGGCGGTCGCGACTGTCGAGGTTACGGACGTGATCACCATCAAGGACGTCTATGGCGTACTCGACGCCGGCGAGATCATCCACCGCGACGGCACAATCAACCAGGTCGAAGGCGGCGTCATCCAGGCCGCCAGCTGGACGCTGAAAGAACAGGTACCATGGACCCGCGACGGCTTCGCGGTGCGCTCATGGGACGACTACCCGATCCTGAACTTCTCCGAGATCCCGCGCATCCACACCGAGATCATCGAACGTCCCGGCGAAGCCGCGCTCGGCGCCGGCGAATGCGCGGCCGGTCCCATCGCCGCGGCGATCGGCAATGCGATTGCCCATGCGCTCGGCGCTCGCGCCCGCGACATGCCCCTCACCTTTGAGCGGATCGAAGCCGCCATCAACGCGCTATGAGCAAGGAATCGTCATGAAGATCGGAATCTGCGGCACGGGACGAATGGGCGCGGCCATTGCGCAACGCGTGATGGCGCAGGGGCATGACCTCACGGTGTGGAATCGCGACCGCGCCAAGACCCAGTCGCTGGTCGACGCCGGCGCCAGACATGCGGAGTCGCCGGCGGCGCTGGTCGCGGCATCCGACATCGTCATCGTCATGCTGTTGAACGACGCCGCGATGCAGGCGGTCTATCACGCCGACAACGGCCTGTTGAAAGCCGACCTCGCCGGCAGACTGATCATCGACATGAGCACGGTGTTGCCGGAGACGATGGTCGAACTCGGCACCGCCGTGACCGAAGCCGGCGGTGGTTTTGTCGAATGTCCGGTCGGCGGCACCGTCGGCCCCGCGCGTGACGGCAAGCTGTTTGGCCTCGCCGGCGGCAGCGAGACCGATTTTGCGCGCGCGCTGCCGCTGCTCGAACAGCTTTGCCGCCGGACCGAACATGTCGGCAAGCTGGGGGCCGGCGCCGCGGTCAAGCTCGCCGTCAACCTGCCGCTGATGGTCTATCTACAGGCGCTGGCGGAATCGCTGACCCTGTGCAAGCCGCTCGGTCTTCCGCCAGAACGCCTGATCGACATCCTTGCCGATACGCCCGGCGCGCCGCCCGCGCTGAAAATGCGCGCCGCCGACATCGTCAAACTACTCGTCACCGGAGAGCGCGCCGCGACGCAGTTCTCGGTCAGCGGTGGCAAGAAGGATCTGCTGACCGCCGTCAACTACGCCAAGAAGCTCGGCACCACGTTGCCTGTCGCCGCCAGCGCCGCCGCCGTTTTCGCCGAGGCCGAAGCGGCAGGCCTGGGCGACACCGACGTCATCAGCGGCATGCCGGCTTTCTGGTCCACGCGCACATCGTAACCTCACCACGATCGGGAACGCTCGAATGATTAATGCCGCTATCATCGGACTGGGCTGGTGGGGACAGACCATCGCCCGCGCGCTGGCATCGAGCGAGGTTGTCAAGCCGCTGCTCGGCGTCGACCCGCTCGACAGCGCGCGCAACAGGATCTCGACCGAACTGGGCATCGCGACCTGCGCCGGCTTCGAGGAAGCGCTGCAGCGCGCCGACATCCAGGCCGTGATCCTGTGTTCGCCGCAGACCGAGCACGCGACGCAGATCGAGGCCGCGGCCCGCGCCGGCAAGCATGTATTCTGCGAGAAGCCGCTCTGTACGACGGCCGCCGAAGCCGAGCGCGCCATCGCCGCCGTGCGCGAGGCCGGCGTGACGCTGGGCATCGGGCACGAACGCCGCTTCGAACCGGCGGTGATCGACATGAAGCGACGATTCACCGACGGAGAATTCGGTGAAGCACTCGTCTTCGAGGCCAATTTCAGTCAGGACAAGTTCCTGTCGCTGCCGGCCGACAACTGGCGGCTGTCGCCGACCGACAACCCGGTTGGCCCTTTATCCGCCACCGGGATCCATCTCGTCGATCTCTCGATCTCCTTCCTCGGCCAGCCGAAGCAGGTCTGGGCGCATCTCGCCACCCGCGGCAGCCACTTTGCCAATGGCGACATGCTGTCGATCATGCTGACCTTCGAGTCCGGCGCCAGCGCCACGCTGACCGCCGTGCTCGCCACCCCCTTCATGGGGCGCCTCGCTTTGCTCGGCTCAAAAGGCTGGATGGAAATCCGCGACCGCACCCATCCCGAGCACCCGACCGGCTGGGACGTGACCCGCGTGTTGCGCGACTTAGCCCCGGTCGTCATCGACTATCCGGCGCATCCCGCCGTGCGCGACAATCTCGAGGCGTTCGGCCGTGCCGCGCTCGGCATCGGCGCCTATCCGGTGCCCCATCACGAAATGCTGGCGAACGTCCGCACCTTCGAGGCCATCAAACGTTCCGCCGCCAGCGGCCGTATCGAAACCATCTGAACACCCCCCGCAGCAACCCGAGTGCAGACCATGATCGACAAGAAAAACCGTTACGGCCGAACCGCCGCCCGCATCCATGACGCCGATGGACGCGCTCGCCGCCCGTCGTCGCTGACGGTCGATATCCATGCGCATATCGTGGTGCCGCAGGCCTCCGCCCATGCCCAACCGCATGTCGATATGAGCCGGGTCCCGCTGGCCCACTTCGCCGACGCCGCGACCCGGGAAATCAATGCGCTGCAGGATAAGGACATTGCCAATGTCATGACGACGATTGACAAGCGACTGTTCGATCTCGATGCAATGGGCATCGACATCCAGGTCGTCGCTCCCGCTCCCGGCCAGTGCTACTACTCGGTCGACGCCAAAATCGCGGAAGCCGCGCATCGCATGGCCAATGACGGCGTGGCCGAATACTGCGCGCGCCGACCCGACCGCTTCGTCGGCCTCGGCGTGGTGACGCTGCAGGAGCCGGAGGTCGCGGTACGCGAGCTCGACTACGTCATGAACGATCTCAAGCTCAAGGGCGTCCAGATCCTAACCAATGTCGACGGCCAGGAATTGTCCGATCCAAAATTCCGTCCGTTCTTTGCCCGCGCCGAGCAGCTCGGCGCCTTCATCATGATGCATCCCAACGGCTTCACGCATGGCGACCGTCTGACGCATTTCTATTTCAACAATGTTCTCGGCAATCCACTGGAAACCACGCTGGCGCTGCATAATCTGATTTTCTCAGGCACGCTGGCACGTTTCCCCGAACTAAAGCTGATGGCGGTCCATGGTGGTGGCTATCTGCCCGGCTATTCCGGCCGCATCGACCATGCCTGGGGAGCGCGACAGGATTCGCATGGCAATCTGCCGCTGCCACCGACCACCTATCTGCGACAGGTCTATCTCGACACCGTCGTGTTCAGCTATCACCAGCTCGCTTACATGCTGGACCTGTTCGGCCCCGACCGCATCGTGATGGGCACCGACTATCCGTTCGACATGGCCGAGTATAATCCGATCGGCCACATCGCCGGCGTCAACGGCATGGATGAAACGACGCTGGCCCAGCTCGCCGGTGGCAATGCCAAGCGCATCCTCGGACTCTAGGCCAGTCGTTCTGGTCGGCCTTGACGGACCAAGTCGTGAAAGCCCACTTCGTTTT
>JACMOT010000636.1 GCA_014377915.1 Tardiphaga sp. | reverse complement strand
CCCGACCAGCAGCATCACATAGAGGAAGGCCACGACGCGCGGCCGCGCCTGCTCCGGCGCAAGATCGGTGGCCAGCGCCAGCCCCGCGGTCTGCGTCGTGTGCATTCCCGCGCCGACCATCAGGAACGCCAGCGCGGCGCCGAACTGGCCATAGACCGCCGGATATTCGCCGGTGCCGGACAGCACCAGCAACGCGAATGGCAGAACGGCGAAACCACCGAACTGCAACAGCGAGCCCATCCAGATATAGGGGACGCGGCGCCAGCCCAGCACCGAACGATGGTTATCGGATCTGTGGCCGACCAGCACCCGGAACGGCGCGAACACCAGCGGCAGCGAGACCATCAGCGAGACCAGCAGCGTCGAAACGTCGAGCTCGACAATCATTACCCGGTTCAGCGTGCCGTTGAGCAGCACAATGGAAATGCCGGTGGAGACCTGGAACAGCGACAGCCGCAGCAGCCGACCGAGCGGCAGCTCGGTGGTCGCCGCATCGGCGAACGGTAGAAATCGCATGCCAAGCTTCATCCAGCCTCTCGCCAGTGTCGCTGATATCGGGGTCATCGCGGGATCATCTCCAGCGCTTGCGACGTATAGAAGCCGGAGGCGACGCGATGGCTGCGCGCGGGCGACCAGCGTTCCAGCCCCTGCTCGGCTTCCAGCAGATCGAGCAGTGTCTGCGCGGCGACCGGTTCAATGGCGGGCGCGCGGTCGCCGCGCGGAAACAGCCGGCCAACCGCGTGCATCAGTGCCAGCATTGGCGTCTTCGGCGCGAAGGTCACCAGCAGCGTCGCGTCGGTGCGCGCGGCGAGACCCGCCATGATGCGGCAGATATCGGCGGCGTGATAATGGATCAGCGAATCCATCGCGACGACGAAATCGAACCGGCCGAGTCTGGCATCGAGCATGTCGCCGGACCGAAAGTCGATCGATGACGGATCAACATCTGGCGGCATACGCTCCCGCGCGACGGAAACAAGCGTCGGCGAAAGATCGATCGCCACCACATGGGCGCCGCGTCGCGCGGCCTCGATCGACAGCGCGCCGGTCCCGCAGCCGGCGTCGAGCAGCCGCGCGCCGCGGAGATTGTCCGGCAGCCACGACAGCAGCGTAGCGCGCATCTCGTCGCGGCCGGCGCGTACGGTGGCGCGAATGCGACCGACCGGCGCATCCGATGTCAGCCGCGCCCAGGCCTCCACCGCGGTACTGTCAAAATAGGTCTGCAACTCGCCGCGACGCTGTTGATAGGTGGCGACGCTCATCGGTCCAACCCCGTTCAATCGAATCCAAGCAGGTCAAAAATATCGCGGTCTTTCAGTGACTGGCCGGAGGTCGGCACCACCCGGCCCTCCCATAGCTCGGTGGCAAGGCGCATGTATTCGTCGGTGACGGCCCTCAGCTCCGGCGTCTCCTCCATCTCGAACAGAGTCGATTTCTTCAGCCGGCTTTCGCGGATGACGTCGAGGTCAGGGAAATGCGCGACGCGGTTGAGGCCGGTGCGCGCGTTGTATTTGTCGATCTGGTCGGTGTCGCGGCTGCGATTGGCGATCACGCCACCGAGCCGCACGCCGTAGTTTTTCGATTTGGCTTCGATCGCCGCGACGATGCGGTTCATCGCAAAGATCGAGTCGAAATCATTGGCGGCAACGATCAGCGCCCGGTCGGAATGCTGCAGCGGCGCGGCGAAGCCGCCGCACACGACGTCGCCGAGAACGTCAAAGATCACCACGTCGGTGTCTTCGAGCAGATGATGCTCCTTCAGCAGCTTCACGGTCTGGCCGACCACATATCCGCCGCAGCCGGTGCCGGCCGGTGGCCCGCCCGCCTCCAGGCACATTACGCCGTTGAAACCTTCAAACACAAAATCTTCCGGTCGCAACTCCTCGGCATGGAAGTTCACGGATTCCAGCACGTCGATCACCGTCGGCACCAGCCGCTTGGTCAGCGTGAAGGTCGAGTCATGCTTGGGGTCACAACCGATCTGCAACACCCGCTTGCCGAGCTTCGAGAACGCCACCGACAGGTTCGACGACGTCGTGCTCTTGCCGATGCCGCCCTTGCCATAGACCGAGAACACTTTTGCTGTGCCTATCTTCAGAGCCGGATCGAGCTGTACCTGCACGCTACCTTCGCCGTCTCCGCAGCGCGATGCGCTTTTCAGCCTGAGATGACCTTCCAGCGCAGATGGACGGGTCTGGATGTTCATGCGGCCACTCCCACGCCTTCGAGGCGATCTTCGAGTTCTTCGCCGGCGCGCCTGAGCACGTCCAGCATCTCGGGATCGGGCGTCCAGTAATTGCGCTCATGCGCCTCGATCAGCCGGTTAGCGACTTTGGCGGAGGCCACCGGATTGAGCACGGCGAGACGTTCGCGCATCTCGGGATCGAGCACGAAGGTCTCGGTGAGCTGGCGATAGACCCATGGCGCCACTTCGCCTGTTGTCGCCGACCAGCCCATCGTGTTGGTGACGTGCTCCTCGATCTGGCGCACGCCCTCATAGCCATGTTTGAGCATGCCCTCGTACCATTTCGGGTTGAGCATCCGTGTCCGTGTTTCCAGCGCGACCTGCTCCGACAGCGTACGCACGGTGCCAGCGCCACGGGTCTGGTCGCCGATATAGACCGGCGCGCTCGCGCCGCCCCGGGCGCGCTTCACCGCTCGGCTGATGCCGCCCAGCGTGTCGAAGTAATGATCGACCGTGGTGACACCGAGCTCGACGGAATCCAGATTCTGGTAGGCCAGATCGACGGTGGCCAAAGCATTATTCAGCAGCGCGGTCTGCTGCACCGGCTGGCCCTTCCGGCCATAGGCGAAGCTCTTGCGCCGCGTATAGGTCTCGGCCAGCTCGTCCTCGTCGTCCCAGCGACCGTTCTCGACGAGGTGATTGACGTTGGAGCCATAGGCGCCGTCGGCATTGCCGAACACCCGCAGCGCCGCGGTTTCGATGTCGCCGCCATGCGCGGCCTGATAGGCCAGCGCATGCTTTCGCACGAAATTATTCTCGACCGGCTCATCGGCGGACGCGGCAAGAAAACAGGCCTCGGCCAGCAGCTTGATCTGCAGCGGCAGCAAATCGCGGAAAATGCCGGACATGGTGATGATGACGTCGATGCGTGGTCGCTTCATTTGATCGAGCGGCAGCAGTTCCGCTCCGGTCAGCCGTCCATAGCCGTCGAAGCGTGGCCGCGCGCCGAGCAGCGCCAGCGCCTGCGCGATCGGCGCGCCCTCGTTCTTGAGATTGTCGGTGCCCCACAGCACGATTGCGACCGATTCCGGCAGGCCGTGGCCGCCCGCGGCATGGCGATCGATCAGCCGTTGCGCCTGCGCGGCGCCGTCCTGCACGGCAAAGGCGCTGGGAATCCGGAACGGATCGAAGCCGTGGATATTGCGACCGGTCGGCAGGATCGCGGGCGTACGCAACAGATCACCGCCCGGGGTCGGCCGCAGAAAGCCGCCATCCAGCGCATGCAGGATGCCAGGGATCTCCTGGTCCTGTGCCAGCAGACGATCAATCGCGGCGAGTTCATCGAACAGTGCGAGGTCGGCGCCGCGGTCCGGCTCCGGCCTGTCGCCGCGCACGACCGCTTCGAACAATTCGCGCGCCGGCCGCACGCCATGCGAGGCATCGGCTACTGCCTGCAGCATTTCGATCCGCTGCTCGACCGAGGGCGCCTCGCCGACGACGTGCAGTCCATGAGGAATCAGCGTGTATTCCAGTTCGAGTACGGAGTCGCTCAGGGTAGCGATCACCTTCGCCGCCTTACTGCCCCAGGCCGGCGCAGCGTCTGCAAGCTCCAGCGCGCTGGCCTGTGCCTGAATCAGCGACGCGAGGTTGATGCGCTCGCTGTCATCCTGCTCCCGCGGCGACAGCGCGCGCCAACGCTCGATCGACGCCTTCAGCTCCACCAGCCCCTTGTACAGTCCGGCATGCGCCACCGGCGGCGTCAGATAGCTGACCAGCGTTGCCGCCGATCGGCGTTTTGCAATAGTGCCTTCGGAGGGATTGTTGGCCGCGTAGAGATAGAAATTCGGCAGATCGCCAATCATGCGGTCCGGCCAGCAGGCGCCGGACATCCCCGCCTGCTTGCCCGGCATGAATTCCAGCGCGCCATGGGTGCCGAAATGCAGCACCGCATGGGCGCCGAAATCCTCGCGCAGCCAGCGATAAAACGCCGAGAACGCATGCGTCGGTGCGAAGCCCTTTTCGAACAACAGCCGCATCGGATCGCCTTCATAGCCAAAGGCGGGCTGAATGCCGACGAAGACATTACCGAAGCGCTCGCCGAGCACGAAGATCGCACTGCCATCGCTCTGCTGCCTGCCCGGCGCGGGTCCCCATTGCGCCTCGATTTCACGCAGGTATTTTTCGCGGGTGACGTGATCGCCGGCGGCGATGCGCGCATGCACATTGGCATCAGCCCCAAAGCGGCTGGCATTGCCACCGACAATGCGCTCGCGCAGTTCGTCGGTCGATCCCGGCAGCTCGACCCGGTAGCCCTCGCGATGCATGGCGCCAAGCGTCTGGTGCAGCGACTCGAACACCGAGAGGAACGCGGCGGTGCCGGTGTTGCCGGCATTAGGCGGGAAGTTGAACAGCACGATGCCGACCTTGCGTTCAGCACGCGCCGCGCGCCGCAAGGCCACCAGCCGCAGCGTGCGCGCCGCCAGCATGTCGGCCCGTTCGGCGCAGACATGCATGTCGCCGCCGATCTCGGATCGCTCGAACACGCAGGCCCGCTTGCAACCGGTGCAGGCGATGCCCGCGCCATCGGGGCGGCCGCCATAGACCATCGGCCCCGCCGCGCCATCGAGTTCGGGGATCGCCACCATGATGGTGCTCTCCACCGGCATTAGCCCGCGGTCGGAGGCGCCCCACTGCTCCAGCGTCTGGAATTCGACGGGGTGCGCGGAGAGATAGGGCACGTCGAGCGTGGCCAGAATATCCTCGGCGGCTTTCGCATCATTATAGGCGGGGCCGCCGACCAGCGAGAAGCCGGTCAATGACACCACCGCGTCGACCGCGCCGCGCCCGTCCTTCATGAAGAAGCGTTCGATCGCCGGGCGCTGGTCGAGCCCGCTGGCGAAGGCCGGGATGACGCGCAGGCCGCGCGCTTCAAAGGCGGCGATCACGCCGTCATAATGGTCGCTATTGCCCGCCAGCAGATAGGACCGCAGCAGCAACACGCCGATCGTGCCCTTCGCATTGGCCAGCTCAGGCAACTCCTCGGCGCGGTCGGAAATCCGCGTCTTCATGCGCGGATGATAGACGCCGATATCGGCGTAATCGACCGGCGCCGCCGCCTTGACAAGGCCGCGCAATCCATGGCGCGGACCATCGGCATAACGGTCGACCAGCAGCCGCACCATATTGGCGATGTTGGCCTCCGAACCGGCCAGCCAGTATTGCAGCGTCAGGAAATAGGCGCGCATGTCCTGCGCTGTGCCCGGGATGAAGCGCAGGATTTTTGGCAGCCGGCGCAGCATCGCCATCTCGCCCCGGCCACCGGCGGGCCGGCCTTCCTTCTTGCCGCGCAGCTTCTTCAGCCAGGCAATGGCACCGAGCGCCTCAGTGGACATGTCGAACTTGCCGACCCGCGTCAGCTTGACCACTTCCGCGGCCGACATGCAGCCGATCATGGCGTCGCAACAATCGCGCCGCGCAACCAAAGCCGGCATTACCGCGCGGACGTGATCTTCGAGAAACAGCATGGTGGCGATGATGATATCGCCGCGGGCGATGTCCGCATGGCATCGCGCCAGTGCCGATTCATCGCTGCCCCATGCGTCAGCGGCGTGGACCACCAGGTCAAGCCCGGGAAAATCGCGCCGCAGCGCCGTTCGCGCCCGCGCCGCGGCGCCGGACAAATGGCTGTCCATGGTGACGATGACGACGCGGACCGGCGTTGCCGTGCCGCGGGACATCGTATCAGCGGGCGAAATGCGCTTTGGCATCGTACAGAGTCTCTATGGTGATGGTGGCGACGCCGTGTTCATTGGCGAAGCGCTCGGTGTTGCGACGCGCCTTGCCGCGAACGAAGAACGGAATCTTGTGTAGTTCCTTTTCGGCATCGGCCGCCCACACGGCGACGCCAGGCGGCTCGGCCACCGGCGCGACCGGCGCCTCGACCACCGGCGCGGCGAGGGTGCCGCCCAGATGCGAGGGCAGCGCGCCGTCCCTGAATTCAAAGTCGTCCTTGAACATCGCGAGCAGATGTTCTTCCAGGCCCATCATCAGCGGATGCACCCAGGTGTCGAAGATTACATTGGCGCCTTCGAGCCCCATCTGCGGGGCATAGCGCGCCGGAAAGTCTTGCACATGCACCGGCGCCGAAATCACCGCGCAGGGGATACCGAGCCGCTTGGCGATATGTCGTTCCATCTGGGTGCCGAGCACCAGCTCCGGCTGCAGCTCGGCGACCTTCGCCTCGACCTCGAGATAGTCGTCGGTGATCAAGGGGTCGACATCATAAAGCCTGGCGGCATCGCGAATCTCGCGCGCGAATTCGCGGGCATAGGTACCGGGCCCCACCACCTTGAAGCCCAGCTCGCTGGAAGCGATGCGCGCGGCGGCGACCGCGTGGGTGGCGTCGCCGAAAATGAAGACACGCTTGCCGGTGAGGTAGGTCGAATCCACCGAGCGCGAATACCACGGCAGGCGCGAGGTCTCGTTGGCCAGCACCGCGCTGGCATCGACACTGGCAAGCTGCGCCACCTCGGTGATGAAGTCGCGCGTCGCCGCCACGCCGATCGGAAGCGACTTGGTGAAGGGTTGGCCAAAGCTGCGCTGCAGCCACGATGCCGCCAGACCTGCGATCTCCGGATACAGCACGACATTGAAATCGGCCTCGCCCAGCTTTGCGAGATCGGCCGGCGTCGCGCCCATCGGGGCCGTGACATAGACATCAATACCAAGCCTGCCCAGCAGATCTGAGATCTCCGTGACGTCGTCACGATGGCGGAAGCCGAGCGCAGTCGGGCCGAGCAGATTGCAGCAGGGACGCCAACCCTCCGGACGCGCACGCCTTGTGCCCGGCGGAGGCGCAGACGGTCCCGCCAGCGCCCGCACCAGCTGATAGAATGTTTCGGCGGCGCCCCAGTTTTCCTTGCGCTGATAGGCCGGCAGGTCGATCGCCACCACCGGGATCGGCAGCTCGAGCGCGCGCGCTAGGCCGCCGGGATCGTCCTGGATCAGCGAGCCCGTGCAGGAGGCGCCGACAATCATCGCCTGCGGCTGAAACCGCTCATAGGCGTTCTTCGCCGCCTGCTTGAACAGCTCCGCGGTATCGCCGCCAAGATCGCGCGCGGCAAACGTCGTGTAGGTGACGGGCGGGCGGACATCGCGGCGCTCGATCATGGTGAACAGCAGGTCGGCATAGGTGTCGCCCTGCGGCGCATGCAGCACATAATGCAGGCCCCGCATGGCGGTGGCGACGCGCATCGCGCCGACATGGGGAGGTCCTTCATAGGTCCAGACCGTGAGCTGCATGTCAGGCCACCAATCGTGATCGGCGAAACAAGGGACGTGCGAACAATTCTGCGAGGTCGGCGGCCTGCTCGAAACCCTGGATCGGCGTGAACACCAGCTCGATCGACCATTTGGTGGTGAGGCCCTCGGCCTCCAGCGGATTGGCCAGGCCGAGGCCACAGACCACGATGTCCGGCCGGGCGGCGCGACAGCGGTCGAGTTGCAGATCGACATCCTGGCCCTCGGTGAGCGCGATATCGGCCGGCAGCAGCGCCAATTCGGGCGCCATGTGCTCGCGGTGCAGATAGGGCGTGCCGACCTCGACCAGTTGCATGCCAAGCTCGCGCGCGAGAAATCGGGCCAACGGAATTTCGAGCTGCGAATCGGGAAACAGAAAGATGCGGCGGCCTGCGAGTTCGGCGCGGTAGCGCGCCAGCGCGCGCTCAGCGCGGGCGCGAGAAGGCTGCGTCACACGGTCGAACACGACGCGGTCGATACCGAACGCCTGCGCCGCGCCCCATAGCCACTGCGTGGTACCCTCGACGCCGAGCGGGAACGGCGCAACGATCCGCGTCGCGCCGCGGTCTTGCAACGCTCTGGCGGTATCGGCGAGGAAAGGCTGCGCCAGCAGGAATTTTGTGGTCGGCCCGACCTTCGGCATCGCCGTCGACAGGCGCGCCGGCAAAAACGAAACCCGCTCGATGCCCAGTGCCACGAACATGCGGACAAACTGGTCCTCGACCACGTCGGCGAGCGCGCCGACAATCAGTAGCGCATCTTCGCTTGTCTGTGATGTTGGCAGGGTTGGGACCAGCGCGGCGAGACAGGCATCCTCGCCTTGCGTGAACGTGGTCTCGATTCCGCTGCCGGAGTAATTCAGGATCCGCACCTCTGGCGAGAATCGCTGCGACAGCCGCAGCGCGGCCCGCGACAGGTCAAGCTTGATGACTTCCGACGGGCAGGAGCCGACGAGAAACAGCAGCTTGATCTCGGGTCGCCGCGCCAGCAATTGCGTGACGATGCGGTCGAGTTCGTCATTGGCGTCGGTCAGGCCGGCCAAGTCCTTCTCTTCCATGATCGCGGTGGCGAAGCGAGGCTCGGCGAAGATCATTACCCCGGCTGCGGACTGGATCAGATGCGCGCAGGTCCGCGAGCCCACGACCAGAAAGAACGCGTCCTGGATCTTGCGGTGCAGCCAGACGATGCCGGTCAGTCCGCAGAACACTTCGCGCTGCCCGCTCTCGCGGCGCACTGGACGCGCAGCACTATCGTGGGCGGCGCTGACGGCACATGATGGCACATGCACAGTCATGCGCGGCTCCCGGCCGAGGTAGGGGCCGATCGCTCGTCAAGCCGCGCTGCGCGCAACTTCAGGATGAACTGGGTCGCGTTGATGACGTAGGTCGCATAGGCGGTAAGCGCGAGCCACATCTGCTGGCGCGGGTCGCCAAGCCCCAACAGCAGCGCCAGCAAATAGGCCGTGTGTAGCGCCAGCACCAGGAAGCTGAATACATCCTCCCAGTAGAACGCTGGCGCGAACAGATAGCAGCCGAACACCTCGCGCTCCCAGATCGAGCCGGTGATCATGATGGCGTAGAGCGTGAACGTCTTGGCGACGATTGAGGCTGTCGCCGTGGCATAGCCTTCGCCAGTGGCGAGATAGCGAACAACCAGTGCCACGCTGACGGCGAACACAACAAACTGGATCGGTGCCAGCACGCCCTGCACCATTGTCCATCTGGTCGCGTCGCGGCGCAGTCGTTGCTCGGCGGTATAGAGCGGCTGGCGCGGTCGGACGGCCTTGGGAGCAGCCGGGGGAAGCGCTGTAGCCTTCGCAGATGCAGCGACGGTTTCATGCAGCGCATTGTAAAGATTAATTGACAGAAAATCGTCTCGATGGTGCGATGACAACCATCCGGAACGGGTTGCAAGCGGCGATCGTATCGCCCTTTCGTTCGGGTGAGGATTGGCAGCCTTTGCAGAGTGCACCGCGCCACTCCCTTTGTGCGGACCGGATGGTGAAAGGCTAGGCCCAGTTTTTTAAACTGTCAACTAAACATTACGTCCAATAAACTTGACTGTTTTATAAAGCGATGAGTTAATTGTGGGGGGATCAAAAGATGACCGACGTGAACGAGCAATCCTTCTCAGCCGGCAGCAACCACGACAACGCGCCCGGCCGACTTGGCCAACCGGCCCGACAGCGCATCCAGACTCCGATCTGGCGATTTCGTCCGTCGTCCGGCGTGATCAGAACCCTTCGCACCCATATCATTCCAAAAATAGTTCTGGCGCTCCGGACGTTGCCCGCGACCAAACCGGTGGAGGTGGGCGCGCCCGGCCGCATCGAGGAATTTGCCGCGCTCGCGATGGGACATGACGACGACGCGGCGTTTGTCTATGTCGAGAACCAGCTTGCTGCTGGATCGTCCGTCGATTCCATCCTGCTCGAATTACTGGCCCCGGCGGCACGGCATCTCGGCACGCTGTGGGACACCGATGCGACCGACTTCGTCACCGTGACGCTAGGTGTCAGCCGGCTTCAGCGGATCATGCGGCGGCTCAGCGAAGCGTTCTTCCAGCAAGGCCACGGCGCCAATCGCGGCGAGTCGGCGCTGCTCACCATCATTCCTGGCGAGCAGCACAGCTTCGGCCTGTCGATGGTAGCCGAATTCTTCCGCCGCGCCGGCTGGAACCTGTGCACTGGACCGTTCACATCGCATCAAGAACTGACCTCGCTGGTCCAGCATCACTGGTTCGATGTGGTGGGCTTCTCGGTCAGCAGCGACCGCCGGCTCGAGGAACTGAAAAAGGATATTGGTGCCATCCGCCGCGATTCCCGCAACCGCCGCGTCGGCATCATACTGGGGGGCCCAATGCTCATCGCGCAGCCTGGCCTTGTGGCCTCGATGGGAGCAGATATGATGTCGATCGATGCGACCACTGCTCCCGAGCAGGCCCGTGGTCTGATCGATCGGTTGACACAGCACACCTGAGTTTTCGGCAACGCACGGCGATGCCGCGTAGAAAGTGATCAGGAATGACGACGGCCATGGCGGACGGCACCGCTCCGGTGAGTGTGGTAACCGCGCTCTATATCGGCACCAGGACGCTGCATACCGAAGCTGAACGATCCGGGATTATCCGCGACCTCTTGCGCGGGGAAGCCAGCCGCGACGGTTACATCCTGCTGCAGCGAAACCTGCTGCCCGCCTATCATGCGCTGGAACGGGGCCTCCAACATCATCGCGACACGCCTGCCCTTGCCGCGCTGGCAGGCTATCGGCTCGACCGCGCCGCGCCGCTGCGGGCCGATCTGAAGGCGATGTGCGGCGGCGACTATGCCGACATTCCCTTACTGGCCGCCGGCGAAGCCTATGCACGGCGGATTACCGAGGCCGCCGAAGGCGACGGCGCGCGACTGATCGCGCATGCCTATACGCGCTATCTCGGCGACCTCAGCGGCGGCCAGATCCTGCGGCGACTGCTGGCCAAAAACCCCGGCCTGCGGCCGGAGGAATTGTCGTTCTATGATTTTCCGGACCATGCCAATCTGGCGGCGCTGAAGGCGGAATATCGCCAGGCCCTCGATGACGCCGGCGCTCTGGCTGCTGACCCGCGGGCGATCATCGACGAAGGCTCGCTGGCCTTCTCGCTCAACATCGAACTGTCCTGGGCCGTTCAAAACGCGTTACTGCCAGCCACGGCGGCGGAGTAACTTTGTCGTCAGCTGTCATTCGGGGAGCCCTTACGACGAAGCAATCCAGTCCTCCCTTTTGGCCCTGGATTGCCGCGTCGCTTCGCTCCTCGCAATGACGGCGGCTGGTGACGAAGCATGCCATTAAGTCCCGCGCTTGTCCGCGCCTGACGTCCTTGAGGCGTGCCAGATCAGATGCTCCAGCACTTCCGCGGTGCGCAGCGTCGAGGCGCGCACGCTTTCCAGCATCTCGGCGATTCGGCTGGCCTCAACGCCATAGGTGATTTCGAGCGCGGCAAGCTGCGCGTTCTCGACCACCGACGACAGCAGGTTTTGATAGACGAGGTCGGTACGGGTATCGAGCCGCACCGACCGGGTTCGGTGACTCTCGATGATGCCCGCCTGAAACCGGCTGCGCGCGGCATCCGCGGCCTTGCGGACGGTGATATCCGAGAAGATCAAAACGAAGCCGAGCACGCGGTCGCGCGCCGGCTGTACCGCGACGGCGCGGATCAGAAGCGGCCTTTCGCGATTGCCCGCCCTTTTCAGCGACAGCCCGCCGCGCCAGGCGCGGCGATGGGTGAGCAGATCATCGAGATTCCGGAGGAAATTTTCGGGCTGGCGGAACGCCGCCGCGAGGTCGCCGAGCCGCCGCGGCGGTGGATAGTCATCGGGCAGCAGCTGTTTGAACGCGTCATTCGCCTGCAGGATCCCGCCGGCAACATCCGCGATGATGACCGGTTGCTCGGAGATTCGGACATGACTACTGAACTGATCGAGCTGGTCCTGGGCGATCAACGTGCGCACCGCGCGAAACTGCAGCACGATGTCGGCGACCGCCTGCCCGATCAGCCGCGCCGCCGCGAGGTCGGCCGGCGTCCACGGATCCGACGTGCCCTCGACCTGCTGATGCCATTGCGCAAACGAGCGCCGCGGCGACAGGTCGAGCGGATCGTCGCCGATCACGAACGGCTTTTCCGGATCGCCACCCCAGGTCACGGTGCGTATCCGTTCGGGACGAAACCAGATCAGATACTCGCCGGGATTGTCGGACAGCGTTGTCGCGGCGATGCCGCTGGCGACCTGGGTCAGCCCTACAAAATACGGCCAGTCGAGCCCGAGGGAAGCGGTCGCGATCACTGGCGCGCGCGGCCGGCGATCGAGCCATTCGCCGATCTCGCGAATTTCCTGCGTGCCTGGAACCTCGCCAGCGGTGACAATCTGGCCTTCATAGATCAGCGCGCTGCCACCAGCGCCGAGCGGCTGCAGGATCGATTGCGAGGGGTCGAAGATCGCGCCGCGCCAGTCGCCGTCGCGTGACATCGCCTCGACCATACTCTGTTGCAGCCGTTGTACGAACAGCTCCGACTGGCTCTGCGCAAAGCTTTCCAGCGCCGCGATCCGCGTCGCAATCGCTTCCGCCAGCAATTCGCACACCGCGCGCAGCTCAAAATGGATGAAGCGCGGCTCGTAATGATGGCAAGCAATCAGCCCCCACAGCCGGCCGCCAACCACCAGCGACACCACCAGCGTGGCGCCAACCCCCATGTTCTTCAGGTACTGCAGATGGATCGGCGACATGCTGCGCAGGAAGCAGGCGGACATATCGAGGTCGCGTCCGGTCAGCGGCGACAATCGCGGCTGCAGCGGCACTGGCTCGTAGCCGACATCGACCAGCACCCGCACCCGCGTGCGTTCGTACAGCCGCCGCGCCATTTGCGGAATGTCCGTCGCAGGATAGCGATTGCCGAGAAACGCTTCCAGCTCGGGCCGGCGACGCTCGGAAAACACCTCGCCATGGCCTTCGTCGTCGAAGCGATAGACCATCACCCGGTCATAGCCGGTGCGATCCTGAAACAAGGTCGCGGTGTCGTCGCACAGCGCGCGCAGCGACGATGCCGCGCGGATTTTTTCCAGTGCCTCGGCGATCGGCTTCGATAGCTCGACCGAAGGTCCGGCGCGCTCCAGTTCGATGATCAGGCCGCCATCGCCGGGCCGGTGCAGCAGTCCGTCAAAATCCGCCGCGGGATGGCCGATCCGGCAGCGCACTGCGATCGGCATACCCTGCGCCGTCGGATCGAGATGCGGCAGGATTCGGACCAGCAGATCGCCATCGAGATCGGCGAGTGATGCGCCGAGCACCAGTCGGAGATTCAGGAAGGTCGCGGCGTTGGCGCTCCACTGGATAATACGGTGATCGGGCTCGCTGACCACCAGCAATGCGCCATGCGGCTGGATCGAGCCCGCGAGATGAATCTCTTCGCGCTCGCAATTCGAAAGATCGGCTTTTCCAAACGCTGGTGTCGCGAGCGGATACGAGGCCAAATCAATCCTCGGGGTTTTCCTCGGCGCCCGGCCCCTTGTCGTCGAGGCCGTAGCGGCTCAACTTGGCATAAAGACTTTGCCGGCTCAACCCCAGCAATTCGGCGGTTGCGGTGCGGTTGCCCTTGGCGAGTTCGAGGGCTTCCTTGACGTAGTGCTGTTCGACGATACTCACCGTGTTCTTGACCAGCTTGCGCAGCGATGACTTGCCGATCTGCTCGCTAATGGACCCAAGCGCCATGCGCAAGGCGTCGCCTTCGCCTGCGACGGGAAGCCGGCGCGACACGTTGCGCAGCAGCACGCCGATCCGCTTGCCGTCGCCGCTAGCGTGGCTGGCCGCGGAAATCTCGATCTCGGTATCGGTGCCAAGCTCGCCGCGGATCGTGGTGGTGAACATGCGGACGGTGCCGTGCCGCTCGACATTGGTGAGCAACGCGTTGAGGTCGGCGCCGGGCTGCCACAGCCAGCGGCCGAGGGATTCGCCGACCGCCGACCCCTTGGCGCCGACCTGAACCAGATCGAGAAACGACTGGTTGGCGTGGGAGATCACGCCGGTTTCGTCGAGCGCGACAAAACTGTCCGGCAGATGCTCGATCAGGTCCTCGATCGAGGATGGCGAGCCGTGGAGATGCTCGACCGGCACGGCCGCGGCCGTGAACTGCAGCAGGAAGACATGGCCGGGCTCGGCCGTGATCAGCGACCCGCGCAGCATCCAGGGCTTCGCCTCGGCGCCCAGATGCACCATGATGCTGAGGGCCTTGCCGCGTTCGCGAACGCGATTCAGCATGTCGCGAACCGCCTCGCGGTCGGCGGCGGCGACCTCATGCAGCAATTCGCGGCCGGCGAGATCCTCGTTGCGGCGGCGCGACGAATTCAGCGCCTCGACCGCGGCCTTGTTCGCCTCGACAATTCGCAAATTGGCGGCGGAAACGATCACCACCGCCTCGTCGGAGGCATCAAACACCAGCCGGTAGCGGGTCTCGATCTCGCGCAGCTTCCAGTAATCGCGCTCCATGGCCTGCTGCGCCGCGATCAAGCGCGTCTGCAGTTCGGCGACCGCCTGCAGATTCTTGCCGATCGCCAACATGCCGGCGCGGCCGCCCAGTAACACCGTGGTGAACTCCAGCGGGATTTCGGTGCCGCTGGGAAAGCGCTGGTTGATCTGCCGAAATGCGCTGATGCCGCTCAGGCGCGCATCGTCCACCATGCGCCGGACCTTGTCGCCGCCAGCCTTGCCCGCGATATCGACCCAGGAACGGCCAAGCCAGCCCTCGACGCTCTCGGCCGACATCGCCGGCGACAAGGTCGCTTCACGGATGACGCCGTCCATGTCGAGGAGCAGCGTGATGTCAGGCTGCACGGTGGGTAAGGAATCCATTCTTATCTACCGATCCGTTTCCGAAAAGAGTGACGCTGAAGCCGCACCGAGAACAAAACTGTCACCTCTCGATGCACAAAATATGCCAGGAAAGCATGACACCTGCATATCGAAATATCACCATCGCCGCGATGGTGATGCCCTGAATCCACGAATCAAGTCAATAAACCATAGGATTATCGAGGTTTATCTCAGATTAGGCGGCGCCAGGGGGCCATCATTCTACCCAATGCCGCCTTTTCGAATTGATCCATGCCGGGAACCTTCAATCGACAAGAATATTTGACCTTTTGCAACGTCAATCTATCCTCACAGCGCGACAGCAATTCAGGTGGGAAGTCAGTGGGAGAGAAAAGTGGTGAATCAACGCCGTAGGGTTTTCGTTTCGATCTTTGCCGGCGCGATGGCGCTGCCGACTGTCACGTCTGCGCAGGACGCCGCCAAGGGCGAACAGGTATTCAAGCAGTGCATGACCTGCCATCGCATCGGTCCGGATGCCAAGAATCTGGTCGGCCCCGCGCTGACCGGGGTGATCGGCCGGCAATCCGGCACCGCGCCGGGCTTTGCCTATTCGGCGCTGAACAAGGCGGCCGGCGACAACGGACTGGTCTGGAGCGACGACCTGGTCCTCGCCTATCTGCCCGATCCCAACGCCTTTCTGAAAAAATTTCTGACCGACAAGGGCAAGCCCGATCTTGCCACCGGCTCGACCAAGATGGCGTTCAAGCTGGCCGACGAGCAGCAGCGCAAGGATGTGATCGCCTATATCAACAAATTCTCGGAGAAGAAGTAGTCGCGGGGCGCCTCCCGGCAACGGTCAGGCAGATCCGTTCTCGCGGCGCGCCGCGCCCGAGCCATGCTAAATTCCGGCCCCAATAACGGGGCCGGTGGAGCGGCGGGAGGCGCCAAGGCGTTTGCGAGACGCCTCTGGGGCAGACCATGACGCGGTCCGCCCGGGCAGTTGATAACGCCAGCCGCCCGCGCCCAATGACGTAGGGCGCGGCGCCTCCCGGCGCTCCACCTTGGTCATCGGCGGCCTGCCATTCCATCGCGCTGATCAGACGCGACAGGACAACAAGGTCAAATCGGCATATATTCCTTTCGCGGATTTTAGTCAACGCTGATCATTCGCCTGCCTACCTCCATCGCCGGCGGAGATCGATCAGATGCGCGGCCCCTGCCGCGGCAAGCGCGGCACCGCAGGGCATCCATCCTGCGCCGCCCAGCGAAAGCCGGAGCGCCAGCAGCAGCAGCGCGCCGGCGAGGATGTTGGGCAATAGATCAACAAGCGGTAGGCCGCGGCGGCTGCGGCGCCACAGAACGTCGAGCACGATGGTCTCCAGAATGACCAGCGCCAGAATGCCGTCGACGAGACGTCCGCTGGAGAACCATTCAGCCATCGGACACCATGCGGCTGGGCCTCACCCAAACGGCGCGTTGAGGCGAACCACGGTGAGGTTCAGATAAGCGGCGAACGTCACCCAAAGCAGATAGGGCACCAGACACAGGGTCGCGGTCTTCGATATCCGCCAGAACACCGCCATCGGCAGCGCGATCGCCAGCCACAGGAAACCGACCTCCAGCAGCGCCCAGTCCGGACGCCGCAGCGCGAAGAACAACGTGCTCCACAGCACGTTCAGAAAACCGTTCAGCGCGAACAGGCCAATGATCCACTCGCGCCGCGTCCGGTCGCGCGCACCGCGCCAGGCCGACACCGCGGAGACCACGGCAAGAGCAAAGATCGTGGTCCAGGCCGGGCCAAACAGCCAGTCCGGCGGCTGCCAGGACGGCTTCTTCAGATTCTGGTACCATGGCCCGATATCGGTGAGCGTACCGCCCAGCGCGGCGACGGCTATCCCCGCCGCGGCGGCGACCAGCACCGGCTTCCAAACACTTTCACGCTGCGCCATCAGGCCTGCGCCAGCCCAGCCATATGGGCAAGGTTCTTGAAGAAAATTCTCACATGCGCGACCGGCCTGGCACGCACCAACTGCTTGTTCATATAGGCATCCCAGGTCAGCTTCTGCACGTCGCGGTCGCGGCAGATGCTGACGAAGCGCTCGCGACGGCGGTCATTGGAATACCAATACCACTGCATCACGCCAAGAATCCAGAACACCGTGCCATGCAGCCGCATGAAGCGTTTCCGCGCCGTGCGCAGCGCGCTGGCCTGCCCGGTCTCGAGGAACAGATCGACCGCCTCGGCGGCAAGCCGGCCGCCGATCATCGCGTAATAAATGCCCTCCCCCGAGGCTGGCGCCACCACGCCGGCGGCGTCGCCGGCCAGCAATACGCTGTGGCCGTCGTCCCAGCGCGGCAGCGGCCGCAGCGGAATTGGCGCGCCTTCGCGGCGCAGCGTCTCGACACCACCCAGCCCGGCAGCCTCGCGCAGATCGCCGACAGAGTTGCGCAGCGAAAAGCCCTTTCGCGCCGAGCCGGTGCCAACGCTGACGGTATCGCCATGCGGGAATACCCAGCCGTAAAAATCCGGCGACACCGTGCCGCGGTAGTAGACATCGCAGCGCTGGCCGTCGAAGGCGGCCTCAGCCACCGGCGCACGGACGATCTCGTGATAGGCGAACACGTAAGGCAGCCGATCGGCACCGGGGAGGCATTGTCTGGCGACGGCCGACAGCGCGCCGTCAGCGCCGATCAGCGAACGGGTGCGGATATGATGCTCGCTCGTCGCCCCGTCCACGCCGCGCTCCTCGAACGTCACCACCGTGATGCCGCGGTCATCGCGGTCGAAGCGTTTGAATGTGCCGGTGCGCCGGACTGCGCCGGCATCCGCCGCGCGCTGCCGCAGAAACTCGTCGAATATTTCGCGGTCAACCATGCCGACAAAGCCGCCTTCGATCGGCATGTCGACCTGCTGATCCGAAGGCGACACCATCCGCGCGCAATTCACCCGCGCCACCAGCAGGTGATCGGGAATTGCAAAGTCCTGGATCAGCCGCGGTGGTATCGCACCACCGCAGGGTTTTATCCGGCCGGCACGATCGAGCAGCAGCACGTGGCGGCCAAGCCGCGCCAGATCATGCGCGGCGGTGGCCCCCGACGGCCCGCCGCCAACCACCACCACATCGAACAATTCGGAGCGATCCGTCATCTCACCCTCCTACCATCGCCGCCTTTGCCACATCGAGCACCGTGCCATCCGCGCGAGCTCGTGTACCGGCGCGATGCACCCACACTGCCATCATCGCCGCCACCACGAACAGGCCGGCCTCAACCGCGAACACGCTGGCATAGGCCAGCGGCGGCTCCCTCAGCAGTGCATGCGCGGCGTCGGACGCCAGTGTGCCGAGGAAACCGCCGGTGCCGAACGCAAACGCCTGCGCCGCGCCCCAGATACCCATTCGCACGCCCTCGCGGCGCGCACTGCCGGCACCGACCAGCGCCATCATCGAGCCGATCGCCGCGACCGCATAGGCGCCGTTGCACAGGCCGAGCGCAAACACGGTCCCGCGCAGCGGCCAGGACGGGCCGAGCAGCGATGCGGCTGACAGCGCGAGCAGCGCTAACGCCGAGGTCAGGCAACCGGCAACGCTCCAGTTTTGCAGATGGCCGCGCGAGCGCGGATAGAGCGCGCCGATCACAGGTACAAGGGTCATGCCGAGCAGCGTGCCGACATGCTGCACGCTCGAGAGTTGTGTGGTGGCGCCGGGCGAATAACCGAACACCACGCCGGCAAAGGGCTCGAGGATCAGATCCTGCGCGCTGTAGGCCAGCATCGAGACGAACACGAACAACGCAAAGCGGCGGGCCTGCTTCTCGCGCCAGACCTCGCGCACGGCCGCGCGCAGCGAGGTAGTTGCCGGGAGTGCCGTCGATGTTACGATCGCTGTGGCTGCGCGCGGCTCGACGCCCCACACGCCGATAATCGTGAGCAGCATCGCGATCAGCGAGACGCCGCCGGAAACTGCGACCAGCCGCGAGGGCGAGAACGGGTCAAGTAAATGTCCGGCCGTGGCGGTGGTGACGATGAACCCCGCGATCATCATCACCCACACGATCGTCCCGGCCGCCGCGCGGCGCTGCTCGTCGGTGCGCTTGGCAAGCAGCACCAGCAACGTGGTGCCGGCCGCGCCGACGCCGGCACCGATCAAGCAGAAGGCGACAATGGCAAGCGCGATGCCGAGCGCGGCATGGCTCGCCATCAGCGCAGTAGCACAGGCGGCGAGGAATCCCCCGCTTGACAGCACCGCCATGCCGCCGACCAGCCACGGCGTTCGCCGCGTACCCTGGTCGGAGCCATGGCCCCAGGCTGGCCGAAAAGCCTGCCAGGCGTAATGGATCGCAACCAGCGCACCGGGCAGCATCGCGGGCATCGCCAACTCCACCACCATCACGCGGTTCAGCGTCGAGGTGGTGAGCACAACGACGGCCCCGAGCCCGGTCTGCACCAGGCCAAGCCGCACAATTGCGAACCATGACAACGGCAACACATTCATTCGACAGATCCCAGCGACGCCAGCGCGAAGGCACAGACCAGCATTCCGAGCACATAGCAGCTGATGCCAGTGCCGTTGTACCACGGCGCACGTTCTCGCGGGCCTTTCAACAAATGCACCATCAGCAGGATCTGCGCGGCCAGTAGCGCGGTGACCGCGATGGCGTAGAGCGGCCGCTGCCAGTTCAGCAGCAGCGTGACGACGACAAGTTGCGGCAGCGCCATCACCCAGCACGCAAAATGCGCCGCGCGATCGACGCCGAGCAGCACCGGCAGCGAATCGATGCCCATGCGGGTATCACCTTCGACCGACTTGAAATCATTCAGCGTCATGATGCCGTGCGCACCAATACTGTAGAGCAGCGCAATGATGACCATGCGCGCATCTGGAGCACCCGCCGTCATCACCGCGGCGCCGGTGAACCATGGCAGGCCTTCATAGCACAGCCCGCAGGCGGCATTGCCCCACCAGCCGTTCTGCTTCAGCCGTACCGGCGGCGCACTGTACAGCCACGCCAGCACGAGGCCGACCACCGCGGCGGAAAATCCCCGGACGCCGAGCGTGGCCGCAAGCAGAAGCGACAACGCAGTCCAGGCGATGGCGATAGTGAGTCCCCAGCGGCCGGGAATACGGCCCGACGGAATCGGCCGGCCCGGTTCGTTGATCGCATCGACGTGACGGTCGTACCAGTCATTGACCGCCTGGCTGGTGCCGCACACCATCGGACCCGCCAGCAGCACGCCGGCGACCACCAGCGGCCAGCGCGGCCCCACCGGCGCCCCCGACGACACCACGCCGCAGCCGAATGCCCACATCGGCGGAAACCAGGTGATCGGCTTCAGCAGTTCGAGCACCACCGATGGCGCGGGGCGATGGATCGCATCAGGCGTCAACGTCATCGGTTCACCCGCATTCTCGACCGGGTCATTGTTGAAACGGCGGCGTGCTTCCCTCGCCGCGCGCTACGCGGGGAGAGGTTAGGTCCGCGCGTCGTGCTGGCGACGGAGTTTGCTTTGGACGTATCCCTACTCATCATTATCCTCCTCCCCGACGGCATGCTCGGCGAGGCCAAAGCGGCGCAGCTTGACATACAGGCTCTGGCGGCTGAGGCCGAGCATGTCGGCGGCGGAAGCCCGGTTGCCGCCGGTCAGTTCCAGCGCGGCCTCGATCGACAGTTTCTCGATCACGTCGGTGGTTTCACGGACCAGATCGCGCAGCGGCACACGGCCGATCATCTCGGTGAGCTGCGCCACCGAGCGCGGCAGTTCGCGCGCCGATGGCGTCACCGCCGACAACCGCTTGTCGACATTTCGGATCGCGAAGCCGAGATCCTGCCGGTCGCCATCGGACAGCGCGATCGCCGACAGCTCGACCTCCGCGGTCGCGCCATAGGCGCCGCGCAGCAAGGTCGCGAACAGCTTGACCGAGCCGCTCTGCCGCAGGCTGGCCAGCACCACGCCGAGATCGGCGCCGGTGCGGCCGAGCCAGCGGTCCAGATTTTCGCCGCGCGCCTGCTCCTCATGGGTGAGCTGCGCCATTTCCAGGAAGGCCTGATTGGCCTTTATCACCTGGCCATCGTGCTGGGTGATCACCATGCCATCCGGCGCGACCTCGAAATAGCGTAGCAGCAGCGCCGTCGCTTTCAGCGCCACGGCGTCGAGCAGCGGCTGACGCGATGACAGCCGGATCATAAACAGCGAGGCGCGCTCCTGGCGAAACAGCGAAACAGCGAGGCCACATTCACGGCGATCTCGGGCCAGATGCGCGCGCACACTGTTATCGCGGCCGGTGGCGCGGACCTCGGCCAGCAGGTTCTGGATCGCGGCGGTATCCACCGCGTCGAAATGCGAGGCGAAAGTCGACCTCAGCAGTTGCGGGGCGCTTTCGTCGAACAGCGCCAGCGCAGCGGGGTTGGCATCGATGATCGCCTGGCTCTGCGCGTCAATCATGATCACCGCCTCCGACGAGACCTGAAACAGCAGCCGGTAGCGGGTTTCGGCGTGGCGCAGCCGGATGTAATCGCGCTCCATCGACTGCTGCGCGGCGATCAGCCGCTGCTGCATCGCCTGCAACTGGCGCAGGTCGCGCCCAACCACCACGAATCGATCGTCGCGGCCAATATTGATGGCCGAGTAAGAGACCGGGATATCCTGGCCGGCCGGCGAGGGGTGGTTGAGCTGGCGCCAGCCCGACGACTTCTTCGCCACCGCGTCGCGCAGCAACTCGCCAACCTTGGCACGGGTATCGGGCGTCACGGTCTCGGCGAAGCTCGCGCCGAGCCAACGGCCATGGCCGTCGAGCTCGAGCGACAGCTCGTCCTTGTTGAACGACACGTCGCGGATCACGCCCTGGCCGTCGACCACGACCGCGACATCCGTCGCCGCCGCGATCAGACCCGCGACCGATTGCGCACCGAGATCGCCCAGCGACTCCGTCGGAGATTTGAATATCTGCACCAGAGCAAACATCCTCCAGCAAAGAGGAATCCTCCACTTCGGCAATGTCCTTCCGGGTCCGGCCTGTTGTCGTCCCGGGAAATCTCAGCGCGGCGGTGCCAGCCCGTGCTTGACACCCCAGTCGAACCAGTTGTCGACCACGGTGCCCGACAACAGGATGCCGATGCCGCCGGTCAGCGGGCACAGCACCGCGAACCACCACGCCCAGCGATGGATCGATTCGGCAGTAGCATTGAACCCCATGGTCCAGCGCCAGAACAATGCCGCGCGCTCCAGCGCCGTGCCGCGATCGACGATCTGCTCGATTTCACGCTCGCCGCCATAGCGGCTGACCGCCAGAATGGTGGCGCCATGCATCGCGAACAAAAGCGCCGATCCATACAGGAAGACGATCGAGAGCATGTGAAACGGATTGTAAAACAGATTGCCGTGGGTGATGGAGAAATTGTTGGTCCAGTCGAGATGCGGGAAAATCCCAAAGGGCACCGCCTCGCTGAAATGCCCCATCAGCAGCGGCCGGATGAAGCCGAGCACCAGATACAGCCAGATCGCGGCGGCGAACGCCCAGGACACGTGCGTTCCCATGCCCAGCGCCCGGGCGCGGCGATAGGTCCGCACCCACCACAGGATGATCGAGGTGGTGAGCGCGAAGCCGGCCATCAGCCACCAGCCGCCGTCTTTCAAGGGCGGAATGGTGATACCATATTCCGGCTTCGGCGGATCGAGCGACAGCCAGGGCAATTGCCGGACGAATTCGACCGGACTCCAGTTCACCGAAGCCAGCATGTTGAGGCCAATGATCTCGATGGCGACAATGCCGCAGATGATCGAGGCGATGCCGGTGAAGCCGAGATAGACCGGACCGACCTGGGCATCACCGATCTTGCCGAGCCAATAGTTGAAACGGCCTTCGCCGGAGCGGATCCAGGTGCCGGGCTGGATCGGGATGCCCGGATAGAGGTCGCTGCGGACCTGCACCTGGGTAAAAAAATTCTGATACT
>JACMOT010000635.1 GCA_014377915.1 Tardiphaga sp. | reverse complement strand
GGGAATTCGAATGGGATAATCTCGTCATTGCGAGGAGCTCTTGCGACGGAGCAATCCAGAGGTCACACGCGGAGATGAAGCTGGATTGCTTCGTCGCAAGCGCTCCTCGCAATGACGGCCGCTTAGCTGGCGGTGGCCGCGCGGTCGATGAACAGGCTGCCCTTGGTGACGATGCGCTCGCCGGGGCGCAAATTGCCCTGTACCTCGACCAGATTGCCATTGATGAGGCCGGTCTTGATCTGGCGCAGTTCGATGGTCTTGTCGGATTCATGCGCCACCCAGATCCGCACCTGGTCGCCTTCATAGATCAGCGCCGTCTTCGGCACGCCGACGGTCGGCTGATCGCCGGGGGCGTAGATCGTCACGGTGGCGAACATTTCCGGCTTGAGCTGGCCGGCGCTGTTGTCGAGCGTGGCGCGCACCATCAGCCGGCGCGTCGCGGGATCGAGCGCGGTGGCGACATAGTTGATCTTGCCGGTCAGCACGCGGCCGGGCAGCGCCAGCACGCTGAAGCTCATCTCCTGGCCGACTTCGACGGCGGCGGCCTCGGTCTCGCGCACAAAGGCGGTGAGCCACACCGAGGACAGGTCGCCGATCACGAACACCGGATCGCTGGCGCCCGAGCTGACATATTGTCCGGGACCGATCTTGCGCTGCACCACGGTGCCGGCCAGCGGCGCGTAGATGGTGGTCTCGGGATTGATGCGGCCCTTGTCCTGGAACGCGGTGATGGCTTCATCGGACAGGCCGAGGATGCGCAGCCGGTTGCGGGCGGCCTCCAGCGAGGTCTCGGCCGAGCGCTGGTCGTTCTGCGCCTGCAGCAAGGTGGCCTGGCTCTGCTGATAATCCTTCAGCGGCACGGCCTTGCCTTCGAACAGGTCCTGAGCGCGCTTGTTCTGGATCTGCGCCAGTTCGAGCTGCGAACGGGACTTGTTGAGACCGGTGACGGCGGTGACGAAATCGTTCTGCGCCTGCACGGTGTCGGCGGCCTCGATCACGAACAGCGGCTGGCCGGCGGTGACATGGTCGCCGGGCCTGGCGAGCAGCCGGGTAACGCGTCCGGCATAGGGTGAAAACACCGGGGTGGATTTGTCCTCATCGACGGCGATCTTGCCCTCGGTGACATATTCGGTGCGAAACGCGCGGGCATTGACCTGTTCGATGGTCAGGCTCGCCCATTCCGACGGGGTGGTAGCATAGCGCTGCGGGTTCTTGCGCGACTGGCTGGAGACCTCGGAATGGCCGAGCGGCGCCGCAGCATAGCGCGAGTAGCCCACGCCGGCCGCCACGAATAGCGCCGCGACGGCCACGCCGGCGATCAGCCGTTTCCGGGTAAGCATCTGGGATCTCTCAACTAATTTCGACACTGTCACACCCTTGCCGGAAACGCCGTCTAGCCGCGGCGATTTGCCCTACGCGTGCGCTAATAGTGCGCATTTGCGCATGCAAACAATCTAAAAACGCATGTGCACTTACGAATCTCGGTTAAAACTTGAATTGCTGCGAACCACTGTCAACTGGAGCCGGCCAGTACGGCTGATCGCTGCCCAGCGGCACCGCCGGCCGTGCCCAATAGGCCGGCGTGGTCGATAGCACCGCGGCATGACGAACCGCCGACAGAATGCCAAATCCGGACGGCATATCCTCGACAAAGGGCGGGATGGCGTCGGCGGACAGGTCGGGCGTTGCCAGCCCGCCGGCCAGCCGGCCCATCTCCCAGAGCCATTTGCCGGTGCGCGCCAGCGACACCTGAACATGCCAGCTGCCGCCTTCGCGGGCCTGGCGGGCCTTGGCCATCATAGCGCCAAACGCCATCAGATAGCCGGTGGCATGGTCGAGCATCTGCGCCGGCAATTCCTTGGGTACGTGGAGGCCGGCGGCGCGCGCTTCGGCATGGTTGAAGCCGGTGGCGCATTGCACCAGCGAGTCGAAGCCGCGTCGTCCGGCCCACGGCCCGGCGCGGCCATAGGCGGACAGCGAGACATAGATGAGGCCCGGGCTGAGCGCCGCGGCCTCCTCCGGCGCGAAGCCGAGCGCCGCCAGCGCCCGCGGCCGATAGCCCTGCGAAAAGATGTCGGCACCGGCGAGCAGGCCGCGCAGCGCCGCGACACCCTGCCCGGTTTTCAGATCGGCAAAGCTGGAAAGCTTGCCACGGCCGGTGTCGATGGTGAGCCACGGGATCGCCGGCAGATCGGGGCTGGAGACCAGCATCACCTCGGCGCCATGCGCGGCCAGCGTTCGCCCCGCCACCGGGCCGGCGATGACGCGGGACAGGTCGAGCACGCGCAGACCGGACAGCGGCCGCTCGCCCGCGGGCCACGGCTTTGCCGCGGCGTCGCCGATTTTGGTGATCTCGACCAGCGGTAGTCGGTCGATCGCGCTGGCCTGGGGCAGCGCCTGCCACTCGTCATAAGAGCGCATCATCGCGACGACGCCGCCGGCGGCGTAGGCGGCGGTCTCGAACGCTTCGCCCTGCCATGTAAGCAGCGCCGCCTGCACCGCGTCGCGCTCGGCAACGCAGTTCAGTACCCGGCAAACGGCATCGCGATGATGGGCAAAATTGGTGTGCAGCCGGACAAAATTGCCGTCACCAGTCCTGTAGACGCCGGCGATCGCGTCCCAGGCCGGCGGCGGCGGGTTGCCGTCAAGCCGGAGGTAGCGCTCCGAGCGGCATTCGACCACGGCGTGGCGCATGTCGACGCTGACGCCCTGCGGCTGCCCGCCACGCTGCGTCCAGATCTGCGCGGCGGCGAGCCCCGCCGCGGCGATGCTGATTTGCGCCGCCGCGCCGACGCGAAATGAAGACGGCAATTGCGGCTCGTCGCCGCTCAGCGTCACCCCGTCGAGCGCGACCGGATCGCCTCCGGCTTCCGTCCACAGATCGGCCAGCATCTCGCGGGGCGTGCGCATCGACTTCCCATCCTGTTCAGCACTGTCCTCCTTTAGCGGCAGGCCGGCTGAATGATTGCTGAACGGGCGCAGGAGTCGCGCGCAAGCTTAACTTCGCCTCAGCCGTTGCGATACGTGTAGCTGTAGCCGTTCAGCGCCGGGGCGCCGCCGAGATGGGCGTAGAGCACCTTCGATCCCTCGGGAAAGAAGCCCTTCTTCACCAGATCCATCATGCCCTGCATCGACTTGCCCTCATAGACCGGGTCGGTGATCATCGCCTCGGTCCTGGCGGCGAAGCGGATCGCCTCGCTGGTCTCGTGACTAGGCACGCCGTAGGCCGGATAGGCATAGTCCTCGAGGATGACGATCTCGTCGTCGCGGACCGCGCGGCCGAGTTCGACCAGTTCGGCCGTGCGATCGACGATCTCGCGGACCTGGGCGCGGGTCTGCACCGGCGTGCCGGAGGCATCGATGCCGATCACGCGGTCGGCGCGGTTGTCGGCCGCGAAGCCAACGATCATGCCGGCCTGGGTCGAGCCGGTGACCACGCAGACGATGATGTAGTCGAAGGTGATGCCCATCTGCGCTTCCTGGGCGCGGACCTCTTCGGCGAAACCGACATAGCCGAGCCCGCCAAACTTGTGCACCGAGGCACCGGCCGGAATGCCATAGGGCTTGCCGCCGGCATCCTTGACCGACTGGATCGCATCTTCCCAGCTCCTGCGGATGCCGATGTCGAAGCCATCATCGACGATGCGGCTGTCGGCGCCCATCAATCGCGTCATCATGATGTTGCCGACCCGGTCATAGACCGCGTCCTCATGCGGGACCCAGCTTTCCTGGATGACCACGCATTTCATGCCGATCTTGGCCGCGGTGGCGGCGACCAGGCGGGTGTGGTTGGACTGCACGCCACCGATCGAGACCAGCGTATCGGCATTCGAGGCGATCGCGTCGGGGACGATGTATTCCAGCTTGCGCAGCTTGTTGCCGCCCATCGCCAGCCCGGAATTGCAGTCGTCGCGCTTGGCATAGATCTGCACCTTGCCACCCAGCGCCTCGGTCATCCGCGGCAGATGTTCGATCGGCGTCGGACCAAAGGTCAGCGGATAGCGGTCGAATTTGTCGAGTCTGAGCATGGGATCTCCGGAAGGTTTTGCGTGGCGCAAAATAGCATCCGGCTGCCGAAAGGTGCTCCCGAAGATGGCGGGATTTCTTTACACAAGCGTGGCAGTTCATCATTATACTTTCACTTATTTTCCATTTTATGGATTTTTATGAAAGAATCTTCCGAACCCGTTTCGCTCGACCGCATCGACCGAAAAATCCTGCAGCGCCTGCAGCGCGACGGCCGGCTGACCAATGCCGAACTGGCCAAGGCGGCCAGCATCAGCGCCGCGACCTGCCACCGGCG
>JACMOT010000634.1 GCA_014377915.1 Tardiphaga sp. | reverse complement strand
TTGTCGATGCGGGTGCCCTGCTCCGCCAGCGCCAGCAGCCGCTTCGCGCCAGCGGTGGCATGGCCGTCGGGCGGCTTGCGATAGCCGGTCTTGTCCTGCAGCGCGGTCGCGCGGGGCAAAATGTCATCGGCCTTGGCCCAGGCCTTCTCCTCGGTATCGGCGATGATCGGCCGCACCGACAGGCTGAAGCGCGGCGGCGGCCGGCCGTGCCTGGCTGCCGCAGCGCGGACGCGCGAAGTGACGTCGCGGACCTGGGCGTAGGATTCGCCCCACAGCGCAAAGCTGTCGGCGTGCTTGCCGGCGACCTCGATCGCGGCGTCAGACGCGCCGCCGACGAAGATGTGGATCGGGCTATACGGCTTGACCTGCGCAAAGCCATTCTCGACCTGGTAGTACTTGCCCATGTAGGTGAACGGCTTCTCGCTGGTCCATTCCTGCTTGATGACGTCGAGCCACTCGTCGGTGCGGGCGTAGCGCTCATCCTTGTCGTCGAGCGTATTGCCGTCCTGGCGCAGCTCGGTGGCATTGCCGCCGGTGATGACGTGCAGCGACACGCGGCCCTTGGAGAGCTGGTCGATGACGGCGAGCTGGCGCGCCAGCAGCGTCGGCGAGGTGAAGCCCGGCCGCTGCGCGATCATCATGTTCAGCCGCTCGGTGACGCCCAGCGCGTGCTGCGCAACCTGCAGGCCGTCCGGCGTGATCGAATGAAACGCCAGCAGCGCGCGGTCGAAACCGGCGAGCTCATGTGCCTTGGCAACGGTCTCGATGTAGCCGGGATCGAGCACCGGGCCGGAGCGCACGCGCGTCTCGGAAGAATCGTTGTTGGTGATGAAGCCGATAAATTCGATGGACATGGGTTGTCTCCCTTGATGGGTTGAATTACAGGCCGAGGGCAAGGCGGACGGCGCCGAGGCGCGTGGCGTCGTCCTGCGGGGTGTGGACGCGACCGCACATCACATCACGGAAATGCCGCTCGAGCGGATTGGTTCGGCTGAGGCCGTGATTGCTGGTCAGCGACAGGGCTTCCTCGACGGCTGCAGGAACTGCACGACCCAGTCGCGCGCGGCGCGCGCCACGCCGTCATAGACGGCGCCGACCAGCACCGCCTGTAGGGTCGCCTGCGTCAGGTCCGGTCCGCCCCACTCCGACGGCTTTCGCACATCGATCTCATGATCGAGCGGAAATACCACGTCGTCGAACACGACGTCGTGGCTCCCCGAGGCGCGCAGGCCGAGATGATCCCAGGTCTCATTGATCGTCGTGCCCGGCAGGCCGGCGGGCACCAGGAACATGCCGACACGCAGCTCCGGCTCGTCAGTCTTGGCCCACACCGTGTACCATTTCAGAATCGGCGCGCCGGTCGAATAGATCTTGCGCCCGTTGAGGCGCCAGCCGGTCGCGGTACGCGTCGCCGTCGTTGCCGGCAGACCGCCGCGCGAAGGCGAGCCCTGCTCCGGCTCCACGCGCAGCGCATTGACCAGCGCGAGCCCGTCGATCGTTTCTTTCGCCAGCTTGCGCGCCAGATGCGTGGGCCAGCGCTCGCTGTCCGCGATCACCAGATGATGGATGTAATGCATCGCCAGCACGAGGCCGGTCGCGGCGTCGGCCTGGGCGACGATGTTGACCACCTGCGCCGCCTCGCGGACGCCGACGCCGCCGCCGCCCAGCACGAACGGTACCGTCAGCGCCAGCAGGCCGGCATCCGATAGCTCCTGAAAGTTCTCAAACGGAAAACTCGCGGCGCGGTCATGCAGCGGCGCGCGCTCGGCGAAGCCCGGTGCGAGCTGTTGCGCACGTTCAATCGACGAGGCTGCATCGTCGGCCGTTTCCGGCTGGCGCCTGATGCTCAGATTCACTCGAAGTCCATTCTCGAAAAGAGGTCGTTCCGAACGCGTCAGAACGGGCGCACCGACAACGTGCCGAACACGATGGCGACGAGCAAAGCGAACGCGCTATAGAAGCAGAAGGTCGCAAATCGCCTCGCTGAGCGCCGCGGCTGCGCGCGGAGTTGGCTATACATACGGGTTTCCGCGGACAGTTCGCGCATCATGCCTCTCCAGCGCTTCATCGTGCGACTAAGGAAATGCCGAACTGGGCTTGATGCAAGAGGCTCCGCGAAATAGCGATGCCGACCCTGCCGACGCAGGCGTGCGCAGGCAAAAATACTCTCTCACGGGCG
>JACMOT010000633.1 GCA_014377915.1 Tardiphaga sp. | reverse complement strand
ACGTTATAGGGGCCATTGACGGCACAGCCATCAGCCGCCAACCCCGCCCTGAAATCGGCGTTTGAATATCCAAGCTTCGCCGCGCAACCGGCGGCTTTGGCGACCAGAGCCGGATCGCCATCGGTGGCCGTCACCTTGCCGGCAATTCGTGCCACCACAGCGGCAGAGTAACCGGTTGCGCAGCCAACCACGAGAACATTGTCCGACGCCTTTACCTCGGCGGCCTGCAGCATCCGGGCCAGCACCACCGGCTTGATCAGAAAACGCTTCGACCCGCCGGCGGCGCTAATGTCGAGGTCGATGTCGAGATAGGCCATCGCGCGCTGGCTGTCGGGCACGAACTCCTCGCGCGGCACCGCCAGCATGGCATCGATGATCCGGATGTCGGTGACGTCGCTGGGACGCACCTGACCATCAACCATCTTCTGGCGGGCGGTTGAAAAATCGGACATGCGCGATCCCTTGCAAGCGGCTGAAGTTCCTGAACGAGGAATTACGGCAGCGCAAAGCCGCATGCAAGACGTCTGATTTAAGCTTGGATGGAAGGCAACGCCGGGGTGGTCACCGCATCGGCATTATCAATCACATCGCTGCGGCAGATGTGTTGGCTCCCCGGGCCGGATTCGAACCAGCGACCATTCGATTAACAGTCGAATGCTCTACCACTGAGCTACCAGGGAACAGCGAAGCAAAACCCCGCTTCGCCGCTGCGTATAACAAAGCGATCCGGGCTTGCAAAGCAGGAAATGCAACGCGGCGGCGTCTTCTCGAAATTCGATGAATATTGTCGAAGATCAACCGTTTATGGGACCTTCTACATGTTTGGTTACTTATCTATGGCAACAATTGTGGAACCCGATGCGTGGAAACGCCACGGCGGCATCGCTAAAACGTCTCATTCGGGACCGAGATTGATGCCCGCGCCCCTGAACCGACCGAATCGAAAGAGGTGACCATGCCAGCCCTTCACACCGATCGCGCTTCTGTCCCGGATCTGTATGCCCTGCCCTATATCAGCGATGACGAATGCATGGTCCGTCTCGCCGCCGTCGTTGAGAATCACGACAGCGAGCATCTGTCCGACAGCGACCATCTGGACGAGCTGGCCGCGCTGATCGGCCGCCTCGCGGTCCCCATCGAGCTCTGATCGAAGATCGGCAAGGCGATGTGGCGCCTTGCCGATCATCACCTGCAAGGCGTGACAATGCACCGTCGCCTGGGAGTGAGGTGATTTGTTTGTCGCTCGATCGGACGGGCAAACCGTAGCTGACATCCGGTCGTGGGCCGCAAACCCGCGTTTCATGCAAATCGCGAGCATAAGCTCAACCATCGGGTAACCATGGCGGCGCGCGCCTTGCGATCCATACAATTTGATCGATCCACACAACCCGCCGACAAAGTCTTTGCATCAGATTGCGCTCCAACACGGAGCGTAAAAAAATGAGTGAAGCCGAATTCAACCTGTTGCTGGACGCCGTCCGAACCGAGATCGAAGCCGTGGCTGACGATGACCTGCATGGCCAGGCGATGATGTTCGCGCCGATCCCGATGGCCGCCAACGACAATGACGGTGTTTGGCCGATGGTGCCGTTTCCCGATGGATGGCAGGCTTCCTGCTGACACCGCCGTCCGGGCTGTTCGACAGCCGGGACTACGAAAGATGCGGTTCGGCCATTGCCTAAATCGCCTGCGATCTGTAACTAACCGTCTATGGGGCCATGTGGCGGAGTGGTTACGCGCCGGTCTGCAAAACCGTTTATTCGGGTTCGATTCCCGACGTGGCCTCCATCAATCCTATCAATCGCTTAGATCAACATCTTGATGCGTTTGTGCATCGCTGCCCGGGCTTTGGGCGGCGATTGATTGCTTGGCGCAACCAGCCGTACCGATATACCATGCCGCGGATCAACCGCGGAGGCATGATGCGAATCGCAATCGGAACAATCGTGCTGTTGCTGGCTTCGCCCGCTTTTGCGCAAAACAAGCCACCGGCCGGACGCGCGGACCCCTGCGCCCCGATCGGTCGCACCGCCGATGGCCAGTTGGTCTATTCCATGAAATGTGAGAATCTACCGGTCCCGGCAGCTCCGCCGCGCGCGGAAGCGGCGCCGGTGGGAGACGAGGACAAGGGCGGGCTATTCCGCAACCCGTTCCCGTCCCTGATCAAGCCTTCCAGCGTCGAGCGCTCGCCCGGTGTTGGGCCACCGCCCAGAGCGGCCGCTGAGTCAGCCTGTCTTCTTGCGGCGCCAGTCGCGCTTCGGCTTGGGCTTCAGCTCGGGCATGACGCTCTGAGCTTCCTGATACTTGGCCAGCATCCGGACAAAACTGGCGTTCAACGTCGCGGCGATTTCCGGGCGCTTTTCCAGATTTGACAGCAACATACCGGCGGCCTCGATGGTGGAGAGGCCGTCCTGACGGGGCTCCTTGCGCAGCTTGCCGTACAGCGACGGCGTCGCCGGCCCGAGAATCACGCGCTGGCACTTCAGCATCCAGGCATTGCGCCACCACAGCGCCTTGGCCTGGCTCCAGGTGCCGTCGAGCAGGACGATGCCCTGGATCTCCTTGAGAATGGCGCGCTGGTTCTCCTCCGCCTCACCCTTGCGGTCGATCGCCAGGAGGTCGCGGTCGGTCTCGAAGTCCGACACTTTTGCGGAGCCAAGGTAGAGCACGGCCCAGCGCGACGGATCGGCTATCGGACGGCCCAGCGCCTTGGCGAGGCTCGGCCAGGACAGGCCGATCTTGACGACGGCGTTCTTGAAATGCAGCGCGGCAACCCGGGCGGTGCCGAGCGCGCGGTCCTGTTCCTGCGGGTGCTGCAGGACCAGCACGCCGATCCGGCTCTCGATGGTCGGAATGCTGTCGCAGATGCACAGCGGCACCGGCTTCATGCAACGCGGGCATTCCGGGATCGCCTCGGGCTCACCGGCTTTCAGGTCTGAAATTTTTGACATTGCCCGCTATACGCTTCGCCGCTGGGCGCTTCAACCATTGTGACGAAGGCTGCCTGCTTATTCGGCTGGCGCCGGCAGCGCCACCGGCCGCTGTCGGCTGCGCAGCCGATGCATCAGCAGGTAGATCACTGGCGTCGTATAAAGGGTCAGGATCTGCGAAATCAGCAGCCCACCAATGATGGTGATGCCGAGCGGGCGGCGCAGCTCGGTGCCGGGTCCGGTGGCGACCACCAGCGGAATCGCGGCAAAGGCCGCCGCCAGCGTCGTCATCAGGATCGGGCGAAACCGCACGCTGCAGGCCTCGAAAATCGCCGCGGCCGGCGACAGCCCGCGATGTCGCTCGGCCTCGATCGCGAAATCGACCATCATGATGCCGTTCTTCTTGACGATCCCGATCAGGAGAATGATGCCGACAAAGGCGATCACGGTGAGCGGCGTGTTGGTGAGCTGCAGCGCCAGCAGCGCGCCGAGGCCAGCCGATGGCAGCGTCGAGATGATGGTCAGCGGGTGCACCAGGCTCTCATAGAGCACGCCCAGCACGATATACATCGCGATCAGCGCGCCCAGGATCAACAGTGGCTGGCGGCCGGTGGTCTTGCTGAAATCCCCCGCACTGCCGTCAAACCCGCCACGGATGCCTTCCGGCATGTGCAACTCATCGACCGCGCGCTGGATGTTGCCGGTCACGGCGTCGAGCTGCACCCCGGGCAGCGTGTTGAACGACACCGTGGTCGACGGGAATCCCTGCGAATGTGCGACGGCCAGTGACGACAGCGTCCGGGACGTGCGCACGACGGCCGACAGCGGAACCTGCGCGCCATTGGCGCCGGCGACGAAGATACGATCGAGGTCGGTCGGGTCGTTCTGGAATTTGGCGTCGATCTCCATGATGACTTTGTACTGGTTGCGCTGGGTGTAGATGGTCGAGATCTGGCGCTGCGAGAACGCGTTGTTGAGCGCATTGTCGATGTCCTGCACCTCCACGCCAAGGCTGGAGGCCTTGTTGCGGTCGATCGCCAGCGTCAATTGCAGGCCGCCGGGATCGCGGTCGCTGGAAATGTCAGTGATTCCCTCGACCGTCTCAAGGCGCTTGGCGACCAGCGGGGCCCATTTCTGCAACAGGTCGAGATTGGTCGAGGTCAGCGTGTACTGATAATTCGAATCGCTCTGGCGGCCGCCGGCACGCAGATCCTGGGCGGCGAACATGAACAGCCGGATGCCCGGCACCACGGCGAGGTTGCGGCGCAGCCGATTGATAACGTCCTCGGTCGAATCATTGTTGCGCTGCGCCGGGTCTTTCAGCGCGATGAACATGGTGCCCCGGTTGGCACCGCCTCCGCCCGGCCCGCCACCGCTGCCGACCGAGGCGCCGACGCTGGCCACGCCGGGATCGGCCAGGACGATATCCATCAGTCGTTGCTGCAGCCCCAGCATCGCCTGGAACGAGGTATCGGCGGAAGCCCGGCTGGCACCGATGACGAAACCGCTGTCGTCGCTCGGGAAAAGGCCTTTCGGTGTCTTGACGTAAAGCACCACCGTCAGCGCGATGGTGGCGAAGAACACCAGCAGCGTCAGCAGCGGAAAGCCGAGCACGATACGCAGCGTGCGTTCGTAGAACGCCACGATGCGCGACAGCGTGCCCTCGACAATCCTGTCAAACCGGGTCTCGGTGCTGGAAACACCGCTCTTGATGTAGTGCGCGCAGATCATCGGCGTCACCGTCAGCGACACCACGGTCGACACCACGATCGAGAAGGTCAGCGTCAGCGAGAATTCGCGCAGCAGCCGGCCGACCAGCCCGTCCATGAAGATCAGCGGTGTGAACGCCGCGATCAGCGACAGGCTGATCGACAGCACGGTGAAGCCGATCTGCCTGGCGCCCTCGAGCGCCGCCCGCAGCGGCGCCATCCCCTCCTCCAGGTTGCGGTACATGTTCTCGATCATGACGATGGCGTCGTCGACGACGAAGCCGACCGAGATCGCCAGCGCCATCAGCGACAGATTGTTGATCGAGAACCCGGCCAGCCACATCCCGGCGCAGGTGCCGGCCAGCGCCAGAGGCACCGAGACGCCGGCGGCGATGGTCGGTATGCCACGCCGCAGGAACATGAAGACCACGAACATCACCAGCATCGCAGTGGCGAGCAGCGTCCACTCCATATCCTCGACGGAGGCGCGGATCGTGCCGGTGCGGTCCGTCAGCACCGAGACCTCGATGCCGGCGGGAATCCACTGTTTGAGGTCGGGGATCAGCGCCTTCACCCGGTCGACGGTATCGATGACATTGGCGTCGCCCTGCTTGGTGATCTGGATCAGCACCGCCGGCTGTTTGTTGAACCAGGCCACCGAGCGGCTGTTGCGGGTGGCGTTCTGCACGTCGGCGATGTCGGACAGCCGCAGAAAATTGCCGCTCGCGCTCTTGATGACAATGTCGCGAAATTCCTCGGCGGTCCGCATCTGCGGATTCATCGATAGTGTTTCGCTCTGTCGGCTCCCATTGAAGATCCCGACGGGACCGAGCGGATTGGCGTTGACGATGGCGGTGCGAACGTCGTCGGTGCTGATCCCGGCATTCGACAGCGCGACCGGATTGAGCTGGATGCGCACCGCGGGCTGGTCCGCGCCTGATGTGGTGACCTCGCCGACCCCCGGCACCTGTGAGATGCGCTGCACGATCACGGTGTCGGCGACATCATAGATGGCGCTGGCCGACATCGTCTTCGAGGTCAGCGCCAGGATGAACACCGGTGCCGCCGACGGGTTCGCCTTGCGAAAGGTCGGCAGCGTCGGCAGGTCGGTCGGCAGGTCGGCGATCGAGGCATTGATCGCCGCCTGCACGTCGCGCGCCGCGCGGTCGACGCTGCGGCCGATCGCGAATTGCAACTGGATACTGGTGATCCCAAGCGAACTGGTCGAGGTGATCTGATCGAGGCCGGAGATGACGCCGAGCCGGCGCTCCAGCGGGGCGGCAACCGTCGCGGCCATGACCGCCGGATCGGCGCCCGGCCGCGACGCCTGCACCCGGATCATCGGAAAATCGACATTGGGCACCGCCGCCACCGGCAGGAAGTGATAGGCAACGGCGCCAATCAGGAACAGGCCAATGCCGAGCAGCGTGGTGCCGACCGGCCGGCGAATTAAGGGCTCGGAGATCGAGGCCATTACGGCGCGCCCCCCGCCCCCGCTGCCCTCGCCGTTCTCACGATCGGCGGCGAAGGCGGGAGGCTGACGGGCGGTGTGGCCTTCTCGAAACGACGGTTGATGCGGTCGAGCGCGAGATAGATCACCGGGGTGGTGTACAGCGTCAGCAACTGGCTCAACACCAGGCCGCCGATGATCGAGACGCCGAGCGGAAACCGCAATTCGGCGCCGGTGCCGCTCTCCACCGCCAGTGGCAGCGCGCCGAACAGCGCCGCCAGCGTCGTCATCATGATCGGGCGGAAGCGCAGCAGGCAGGCCTCGACGATCGCCGCCTCCGGCGTCATGCCGCGATGCCGCTCCGCCTCCAACGCAAAGTCGATCATCATGATCGCGTTCTT
>JACMOT010000632.1 GCA_014377915.1 Tardiphaga sp. | reverse complement strand
TTTTATGAAAGAATCTTCCGAACCCGTTTCGCTCGACCGCATCGACCGAAAAATCCTGCAGCGCCTGCAGCGCGACGGCCGGCTGACCAATGCCGAACTGGCCAAGGCGGCCAGCATCAGCGCCGCGACCTGCCACCGGCGGACGCAGCGATTGTTCGACAACGGTTTTATACGTTCGGTACGGGCCGAGATCGCGCCGGAGAAGGTCAGCCGCGGCACGCTGGTGATGGTCGGCGTCGTACTCGACCGCTCGACCCCGGAGAGTTTCGCGGCGTTCGAGGCGGCGATCGAAAAACTGTCCTTCGTGCTCGACTGCCATCTGGTAGCGGGCGATTTCGACTTCTTCCTGAAGATCCGCGCACGCGACATCGCCGATTTCAACCGCCTGCACGGCGAACAGCTGATCGCGCTGCCCGGCGTGCGACAGACGCGGACGTTTTTCGTGATGAAGGAGGTGGTCGACAACCGGCCGCTGGATTTTTGAAGGGAATGGAAGATCGTGTCCCGGACGCGGTGCGGCGCGGAGTGCCGCTCCGCAGATCCGGGATCCCGGTTTCTTACTCGCACAACCGGGACACCGGATCTGCGGCGCACCACGCCGCAAGAAGCGGCGCGCCGCACCGCGTCCGGGGAACGATACCAGCGAGCGCCAGCCCTAATGAAAATCCCGCGACTTTGGCAAAATCCGCACATCACGCGGGTGACGGATTTTCTGGGCGGGATTGTCGGGGTGTTCGCGGCGGTCGTCGTTGAGCGGTTCGGATGCCGGGCCCAGTGACAGCGCCGGCGGCTGCGCCAGATTGTCGGACAGCCGTGCCATCTCGTGACTGCGATCGAACAGGCGTTCGGCGACCAGATGCACGACCTTTTCCTTGCTGCTCTGGATGCGGCCCTCGACCACGATCAGCCGCGCGCCCATCACCTCCTTGCGAAACTGCTCCATGATCGACGGCCACACCACGATATTGGCGATGCCGGTCTCGTCCTCCAGCGTCATGAACACCACGCCATTGGCGCTGCCCGGCCGCTGCCGCACCAGCACCACGCCGGCGCAGCGCACCCGACGCTTATCATTGGCGTGAACGATCGATGCGCAGGTCACCACGCCCTTGGCAGCCAACATCGGCCGCAGAAATTCCATCGGGTGCCCCTTCAGCGACAGCCGAATGGTCTGATAATCCGCCACCACCTGCTCCGAGCGCGGCATCTCCGGCAGCGGTTTGGTGTTCTCATCCGGTTGCTCGCGCGCGGAGGCCGCCTCGAACAACGGCAGCGCCACGTCGTCGGGCAGCCGCCGCACAGCCCAGAGCGCGGCGCGGCGATCGAGCCCGATAGAGCGGAACGCATCGGCATCGGCCAGCGCAATCAGCGCCCGCTTCGGCAGCGCGGTATCGCGGGCAAAGTCCTCCAGCGAGGTGAAGGGCTTTTTCGCGCGTGCCGCGATGATGCGGGCGCCCCAGTCCTCGGTGGATGGCTTGTTTTTGGCAAGTCGTTCGCGCTCTTCGTCGGGGTCAGCCCATTTGAAGCCGTCGATCTGGCGAAAGCCGAGACGAACGGCGTGATAGGGACCGCTGGTCTGTTCCAGCGTATTCTGGCTGTGGCTGAACGAAACATCGATGTCGCGGACCTTGACCTTGTTCTGCTGGGCGTCGCGCACGATCTGCGACGGCGCATAAAAGCCCATCGGCTGCGAGTTCAGCAGGCCGCAGCAGAAGGCGTCGGGGTGATAATGCTTCAGCCATGACGAGACATAGACCAGTTGCGCGAACGCCGCCGCATGGCTCTCCGGAAAACCGTAACTGCCAAACCCCTTGATCTGCTCGAAGCAATTCCTGGCGAAGGTCGCGTCATATCCACGGGCAATCATGTTGCCGACCATCTTCTCTTCAAACGTGCCGATGGTGCCGACGTTGCGAAACGTCGCCATCGCGCGGCGCAGGCCATTGGCCTGTTCCGAGGTGAATTCCGCCGCGACGATGGCGATCCGCATCGCCTGCTCCTGGAACAGCGGCACGCCGAGCGTCTTCTTCAACACGTTGTATAGTTCGTTCTTATCGCCACCTTTCGGATAGGGGTAGTCGATGTCCTCCGGATTCATCGCCCGCCGCTTCAGATAGGGATGCACCATGTCGCCCTGGATCGGACCCGGCCGCACGATCGCGACCTCGATGACGAGGTCGTAAAAGTCCTTCGGCTTCAGCCGCGGCAGCATGTTCATCTGGGCGCGGCTCTCGACCTGGAACACGCCGAGCGATTCTCCGCGCTGCAGCATCTTGAAGACATTCGCCGCGTCGGGCGCCTCAGCCTTGATATCCCGGAGTTCGTAACCCTGCCCCTTGTGCCGCTGGATCAGGTCGAAACATTTGCGGATGCAGCTCAGCATGCCCAGCGCGAGAATATCGACCTTCATCATCTTCAGCGTATCGACATCGTCCTTGTCCCATTCGATGAAAGTACGGTCCTCCATCGCGGCGTTGCCGATCGGCACATAGCTGTCGAGCCGATCCTGGGTCAGCATATAGCCGCCGACATGCTGCGACAGATGCCGCGGAAATTCGATCAATTGAATGGCAAGATCGATGGCGCGGACGATCATCGGATTGTTAGGATCGAGCCCGGCCTGCCGCACCTGCATCTCGTTGAGGCCTTGACCCCAGCTTCCCCACACCGTATCCGCCAGCGCGGAAGTCACGTCCTCGGTCAGCCCCAGCGCCTTGCCGACATCGCGGATCGCCGAGCGCGGGCGATAATGGATCACGGTGGCGATGATCGCGGCGCGATGCCGGCCATAGCGGCGATAGACATATTGCATCACCTCCTCGCGCCGGATGTGCTCGAAATCGACATCGATATCGGGCGGCTCCAGCCGCTCCTTGGAAATGAAGCGCTCGAACAGCAGGTCAACCTCGGCGGGATTGACCGAGGTGACGTCCAGCATGTAGCAGACCGCCGAATTGGCGGCCGATCCCCTGCCCTGACATAGAATGTTCTGGCTGCGGGCAAATCGCACGATGTCATGCACGGTCAGGAAGTAATGCGCGTAATCGAGTTCGGCGATCAGCGCGAGCTCCTTTCGCAGCGTGGCTTCGAGCTTGGGATCATGCGTATTGGGGAATTTCTGGCCGAAGCCTTCCCAGGTCAGATCCTCCAGGTGCTGCTGCGCGGTCTTGCCGGCCGGTACCGGTTCGTTCGGGTACTGGTATTTGAGCTGGTCGAGCGAAAAATCGATGCGATCGGCGAAGCGGATGGTTTCAGCGATGGCCTCGGGATGATCGCGGAACAGCCGGACCATTTCGGCGACCGGCTTGAGATGCCGTTCCGCATTCATTTCCAGCAGGCGGCCGGCTGTCTCGATAGTGGTTTTCTCCCGGATGCAACTGACGACATCCTGCAGGATGCGGCGCTCGGGCGAATGGTACAGCACGTCATTGGTGGCGATGAGGGGGACACCCGCGAGGCAAGCGATGTGCCGCAATTTCGCCAAACGGCGCTTGTCATCGCCACGGTGAAACAGGCTGGCCGCGAGCCAGACGCCTTCCGCCGGCAGCCGCGACAGCGCCTCGAGCACCCGCGGCAGCCGTCCGGCATCGAGACGATAGGCCGGCATCAGCACCAGCAGCAGGCCTTCGCTGAAATCGGCGAGATCGCCGAGTTGCAACCGGCATTCCCCCTTGTCGCCGCGCAGCTTGCCGATGCTGAGCAGCCGGCACAACAATCCATAGGCGGCGCGGTCGCGCGGATAGGCCAGAATATCCGGCGTGCCGTCATCAAACACCAGCCGCGCCCCGATCAGCAATTTCGGGATGTAAGTGAGATCCTTGTTGTCCAGCTCGGCAAAAGCGCGGACCACGCCGGCCAGCGTGTTGCCATCGGCAATGCCGATCGCATGCAGACGCTCGACGCTGGCCTGATGCACATAATCCTGCGGATGCGACGCCCCGCGCAGGAACGAGAAATTAGTAGTCACGCCGATCTCGGCGTAGGCTGGTGCGATCATGCGAACAGCCCGTGCATGAACCATTTCGGCTGCACGACTTCGCCATACATGCCGTCGCGGAACAGCCAGAACCGCTGACCGGCCTCATCCTCGATGCGGAAATAATCCCGTGTCGGCATGGCGTCGTGCGAGCGCCACCATTCCATGCTCACCCGCTCCGGCCCTTCCACATGAACGATCCGGTGGAAGGCGCGCCGCCAGGTGAAATGTTTCGGCGGTCGGTCGGGCGCTTCGACGAGGCCGACGTCGATCAGCTCCGGATATTCGAACAACCGCAGCGGCCGCAGCGGCGGCTCGTCGCCGGCGCGCGCCGGCCACACCGCCTGCGAGGCCATGACCAGATGATGCTGTGCCGGCGCCGCCCATACCGCGCGCTCCGGGATGTGCGTATCCACCGGCAGATGCACAACGACGTGGCGCGGGCCGATCCGCGCCGCGATGCGGTCGATCAGGGCGCTGAGATCGTCATTGTCATGCACGTTGGCGTCGAGGTCGCGCTGCTGCTGCACCACGATCTCGGTGCGCCCCGCGGAGAGGCGAAAGAGATCAAAACCGAAACCGGGATCGAGCGGATCAGCGATGGCGTCGATGCGTTCGCGGAACAGCCGGTCGATCACCTCGCTTTTGGTGACCGGCTGGCCGGTCTCTACCGTGATCGCGCGCACCGCGCCGTCGGTGCGGAAGAAGCTGGCTTCCAGCCGTCGCGCGCCCTTGCCCTGTTTGTCCATCGCGCCGACCAGCATTTTCGCAAGGCTCGACAACGTCGCCGCGATCACGCCGTCGGTGGCGATGGGCTCCGGAAAACGCTTTTCGACGATGTAGTCCGGCAGCGGTTTTCGCGGGGATATCGGCGCGTCCGACAGCCCCAGCGCCTGCTCGAGACGCGTGGTGAAACGGGCGCCGAACCGCGCGGTGATCTCGTGCCGCGCCCGCGCGGCGACGTCGCCGATGGTCTTCAGCCCGGCGCGGCGCAGGCCCTGGGTGATAGCGGCCTCGGCGCCGAGCGTGAACACCGGCAGCGGCTGGATCGCCGCGGCCTCCGCGCCATCGGCAATGACGCGGCCATGGACATAATGGCTGAGCGTGCGCGCGCAGACCGAGGTGCCGGCAATCGCCGCGCTGACGACAAAGCCCTGCGCGGAGAGCGAGCCGCACAGCATCCGCATCAGCGCAGCCTCGCCGCCGAACAGATGCGCGCAGCCGGTGATGTCGAGGAACAACGCGTCCGGCGCATCCAGCGCCACCAGCGGCGTGAAGCGATCGCACCAGTCGGCGATGTGGTTCAGCAGCTGCGCATCGGCCACGGGATCAGCGTCGAACACCTGCGCATCCGGGCACACCGCGCGGGCATTGGCGAGCGGCAGGCCGACTTCAAGTCCGATTTTGGCGGCGGCGTCATCGAGCGCAACAATCTGCAACGCGTTGCTGTTTTTGGCGACAACGATCATTGGATGGGGATTAGCCGGCGCGTCGCTGCGTGTGCGCTGGCGCTGCAAGCGATCGGTCGGCAGCCGCGGCAGCCACAGGCTGAGTATCCGGCGCTTCACGGAACAGGCACTCATCACACTTCCATTCCATGATCCAGTGGCCGTTGGGGCCATGACGATTGCGAACCAGTTGCGCGTCCACCATCGGCGCGCCCCATATCTGCCAGAGCGTGCCAGGTGGCGAATGCGCGGAGCGCACGATCCATCGGGTCTCCGCGGTCGAGGCGCTCGGCGTCGCTGCGACCCGCAGCAGCAGCGCGGTGACGCCGGAGCCGCGCGCCGCCAATGTCAGCTTGCGGCTGGCGACGAGGTCGAACTGCCGGCTCTCGCCCTGCGTCTCCAGCACCACGGCGCCCAGCGCGTCGCAGGCCAAGGCATCCGCCGTGGTGCGCAACGCCGCCTCGACATCGGGCGCACGCACCGTCACCAGCAGCCGCGGATCGAGGCCGAGTTCGCCCCAGCCGCGCAGCGACAGCGCGCCGCTCTCGCGTTCGGCAAAATCCTGCCGCACCCACAGCAGCGGCCGCCGCGCGCTGACGCGGCGCGCCAGGCCGGCGATGAAGCCGGTCGCCGCCGCGCTCTGCCGGCCATCGCAGAACACCTCATGCACGGCGCCGCGCGCCACGCCCCCCCGCAGTGCCGCATCAGCCTCGGCATGGCCAAGCGCGACGCGGTCCGGCGCGTAGGTGTCGGCATGGGTCTCGATGCGTTCGATACTGCCGCGCAAATGCGCAAGCGTGGTCGTGCGCGCGCCGCTCATGCGCCGCTCCTTTAAAATCTGGGTTGCCATCACGGTTTTGGAGAACCAATGAGTGGCCCAATTGTTCATGATATGTTCTAATATAAGGCTAAGACGGTCCGCCGAGTCAATCGAGATCGGCTCCGCCACGCGCTCACTTTTTTAGCTCAATTGAATCAAAGGGATTTTGGGATGGACGTGCAACGCAAGCTGGAAATTCTGGCCGACGCCGCCAAATATGACGCGTCCTGCGCCTCCAGCGGTACCGTGAAACGGGACTCCCGCGACGGCAAGGGGGTCGGCTCCACCTCGCCCGGTATGGGGATATGCCATTCTTACGCGCCGGACGGCCGCTGCATTTCGCTGCTGAAAATCCTGCTCACCAATGCCTGCAACTATGATTGCCTGTATTGCGTCAACCGCGCCTCCAGCAATGTGCCGCGCGCCCGCTTCACCGTCGACGAGGTGGTGACGCTGACGCTGGATTTCTATCGGCGCAATTACATCGAGGGCCTGTTCCTCTCCTCCGGCATCATCAGGAGCCCCGATTACACGATGGAGCAAGTGGTGGCCGTGGCGCGAAAACTGCGCGAAGACCATCACTTCAAGGGCTACATCCATCTCAAGACCATTCCGGAGGCCGACGAGGCGCTGATCACCGCGGCCGGACAATATGCCGACCGGCTCAGCATCAACATCGAGGTGCCCGTGGAAGAAAGCATGGCCAAACTGGCGCCGGAGAAAGATGTCCGTGCCATCCGCCGCACCATGGGACGGTTGCGGCTGAAGCTCGACGAGGCGCGCGAGGGCCGCAAGGCGACGCCGCGCGGCCGGGTCGGGCCGCGTTTCGCGCCGGGCGGGCAAAGCACGCAGATGATCATCGGCGCCGATGCCGCCACCGACCGTACCATTATCGCGACTTCCGCCAACCTGTACGGCTCCTACCATTTGAAGCGGGTGTATTACTCCGCCTTCAGCCCGATCCCGGATGCCAGCCGCTCGCTGCCGTTGCGCGCGCCGCCCTTGATCCGCGAGCACCGGCTGTACCAGGCCGACTGGCTGATGCGGTTCTACGGCTTCGCCGCCGGCGAGATCGTCGACGGCGCCGACGGCATGCTGTCGCTCGACATGGACCCGAAGCTGGCCTGGGCGCTGCGCAACCGCGAACGCTTCCCGCTCGACGTCAACCGTGCCAGCCGCGAGGACTTGCTGCGCGTGCCGGGCTTCGGCCAGAAGGCGGTCGACCGCATCATTGCCACCCGCCGCATCTCTTCGATCCGCGTCGGCGACCTCGCCCGGCTGCACATCCCGCGGAACAAGGCACTGCCTTTCATCGTTCTGCCCGATCACCGGCCAGCGCTGCATCTGCTCGATGGCGCCAATCTCGCGGCGCGCTTCAAGCCGAAGGCGACGCAGCTGGGGTTCGGGTTTTAGGCGAAGGTCTCTCCGTCATTGCGGGGAGCCAACGGGACCGGCTTCGCCGGCCCGATGATAAACTCCGCGACGCGGCAATCCAGAAAGCCACAAGCGAAGACTGGATTGCTTCGTCGCAAGGGCTGCTCGCAATGACGGCAGAGAGGTCGGTGCCGTTCGCACTGATAGCTGAGAGGACGAATTTTAATGCACTACATCACCCTCGACAGCGACACCGATTTCAACGGCTGGCGCAAGGCGGCGCGGACACTGGCGCTGAACCAGGTGAAACCCGCCGACGTGACATGGACGGTGCAAGGCAGCGAGCCTGAACTGTTCGCGGCACCGCGCGACGCCCTGCCGCCGGAGACGCCCGAAGGCCGTTTCAGCGTTTCCGCCAGATTCGTCGACCTCGCGAAATCCGCCATCCTGCATCGCGATCCCGAACGGTTTTCGCAGCTTTATGGCGTGCTGTGGCGGCTGCGCGGCAACCACGACCTGCTGCAAGTGGCGACCGATCCCGATGTCGCCCGATTGCAGGCTTTGTCGAAGACCGTGCATCGCGACCAGCACAAGATGAAGGCCTTCGTCCGGTTTCGCGAGATCGGCCGCGAGCCAAAATCGCGCTATGTGGCCTGGTTCGAACCCGACCATCACATCGTCGAGGCCACCGCGCCGTTCTTCGCGCGGCGCTTTGCCGACATGGCATGGTCGATCCTGACACCGGAGGTCTGCGCGCATTGGGATGGCCACGCGGTGTCGATCACGCCGGGCGTGCCAAAGAGCCAGGCGCCGACGCAGGACCGGCTGGAGGAGACCTGGCTGACCTATTACGCCAGCATCTTCAATCCGGCGCGACTGAAGACCAAGGCGATGCAATCCGAGATGCCGAAGAAATACTGGAAGAACCTGCCGGAGGCGGCGCTGATCAGGCCGCTGATCGAACAGGCCGAACGGCTGAGCGGCGCGATGATCGCGGCGGAAGCCACCGAACCGAAACGATCGCAGCGACGCGAGGCGCCGATGACCAGGCCCGTTCATGCCGACCGCGACAGCGTCGAGGCGCTGCGCGATCAAGCCAGCCACTGCCGCGCCTGCGAGCTGTGGAAGGACGCGACGCAGACCGTGTTCGGCGAAGGCCCGCAACGCGCGTCCGTGATGATGGTCGGCGAGCAGCCCGGCGACACGGAAGATCTCGCCGGAAAGCCGTTCGTCGGGCCGGCCGGCCAGATGCTGGACCGCGCGCTCGCCGAGGCCGGCATCGATCGCGGCAAGGTTTACGTCACCAATGCCGTCAAGCATTTCAAATTCGTGCCGCGCGGCAAATTCCGCCTGCATCAGAAACCGAACAGCGCGGAGATCAAGGCGTGCCGGCCCTGGTACGAGCGCGAAAAGGCTTCGGTGAGACCGGAACTGGTGGTGGCGATGGGCGCCACCGCGGCGCAAAGCGTGTTGGGCAAGACAGTGCCTATCACCAACAGTCGCGGCCACATCATCAAGCTCGACGACGGCACCCACGTGCTGGTCACCGTGCACCCGTCCTATCTGCTGCGACTGCCGGACGAGCAAGCGCGAGCGCGGGAGTATGCGCGGTTCGTTGAGGATTTGCGGATCGTGGCCGAGCATCTCGGCAAGGCCGCACGGGCGGCGTGAGAGCTAACCTCTCCCCGCCCTTTGCGGGGAGAGGTTAGAACCTCGTTGCTACACTTACGCCGCCGCGGCCAGGTTGACCGCCGAGGTCGCCAGCACCGAAAGCGTGTCGTCGGTCTTCTTTTCCTGCTGCAGGGTCTGGTCGAGCAGCTTCGCCGCGTCCTTGAGGCCGAGCTCGGTGGCCCAGGTCTTCAGCGTGCCGTAGCGGGAAATCTCGTAATGTTCGACGGCCTGCGCCGCGGCCAGCAGGCCGGCGTCGAGGGCTGCCGTGCCCTTGTACTCGTCCATGATCTCCTTGCCCTCATCGAGAATGCCCATGATGGCGTCGCAGGTCTTGCCGCGGGCCGGCTTGCCGAGCAATTCGAAAACCTGCTCCAGACGCTCGACCTGGCCTTCGGTCTCGTCATGGTGCTTCTCGAAGGCGGCGCGCAGCTTGTCGGAAGTGGCGGCCTTCGCCATCTTCGGCAGCGCCTTCAGGATCTGCTTTTCAGCGAAATAGATATCCTTCAGCGTATCGAGAAACAGGTCGTTGAGGTCTTTGTCCTTGGTCGCCATGACACACTCCGTTGAAGGTAAGGGATGTTTCCCGTCCCTCCAACGTGATGTGACAAACCTTGTTCCCGCAATTGTGATAGCAGCCACAAAAATTCAAGAAGCGGATTCGCCTTTCGAACTTACGCCGTGACTATCACAGATGCGTCGATCAGGCCGCCAGCGTGGTTTCGACCAGTTTCACCCAATACGAGGTGCCGAACACGATGGCGTCGTCGTTGAAATTATAGGCGGGGTGATGCAACCCGGCGCTGTCGCCATTGCCGCAGAAGATGAAGGCGCCGGGGCGCGCTTCCAGCATATAGGCGAAATCCTCGGCGCCCATGATCGGGGTCATGTCGGTGTTGACGTTGGAGGCACCTGCGATCTCGCCGGCAACCCGCGCCGCGATCTCGGTCTCGGCGACATGGTTGACCACCACCGGATAGCCGCGGTCGTAATCGAGGTCGATCTTCGCGCCGCTCTGCAGCGCGACGCCGGCGCAGACCTCGTTCATGCGCTTCTCGACGAGATCACGCACCTCGCCCTTCAGCGAGCGGACGGTGCCCTTCAGTAGCGCCGAGGCTGGAATCACATTGCTGGCGTGGCCGGCGTGGAACTCGCAGATCGACAGCACCGCGGATTCCAGGGGGTTGATGGTGCGCGACACGATCGACTGCAGCGCCACCACCAGCTGCGATCCGACCAGCACCGGATCGATGGTCTTGTGCGGATAGGCGGCATGGCCGCCGACGCCCTCGATGGTAATGGTAATACGATCCATCGCCGCCATGATCGGGCCGGGACGCAACGAGAACGAGCCGACCGGAATGCCGGGGCCGTTATGCATGCCGTAGACCTGTTCGATCTTGAACCGGTCCATCAGCCCATCATTGATCATCGCCAGCGCTCCGGCGCCGCCCTCCTCCGCCGGCTGGAAGATCACCACGGCATCGCCGGCGAAATTGCGGGTCTCCGCGAGATATTGCGCGGCGCCGAGCAGCATCGCGGTGTGGCCGTCATGGCCGCAGGCGTGCATCTTGCCGGGGGTCTTCGAGGCATAAGGCAGGTTGGTCTCTTCCTCGATCGGCAGCGCGTCCATATCGGCGCGCATCCCGATCACGCCGCCCTTGCCACCCGGCTTGCGGCCCCTGATGACACCGACGACGCCGGTCTGCCCCATCCCGGTCACCACCTCGTCGCAACCGAAGGCGCGCAGCTGCCCGGCGACGAAAGCCGCGGTGCGGTGCACGTCATACATCACCTCGGGATGGGCATGGAGATCCCGGCGCCAGGCCATGATGTCCGGTTGCAGGTCGGCGACGCGATTGATGATGGGCATGGGATCAGGTCTCGAATGGGTCAATTGACGGAGGTTTGGGTGGAATGGCGTTGGATTATGTCTAGCACGTCGCGTGCCAGCCGCCCAACATGGGGCGCCGGCTGTACACGGAGCGCCCACAAAGCTAGAGCGTCGGGGCACGGCGCCGAGACCGTGGAGCAAGCGAGGGACGATGGCGGCACGGCTCGAGGGAGATTTCGACTATATCGTGGTCGGCGCCGGCACCGCCGGCTGCATCGTCGCCAACCGGCTGTCCGCCGATCCCGGCAAGCGCGTGCTGCTGCTGGAAGCCGGCGGCAACGACAACTGGATCTGGTTTCACATCCCGGTCGGCTATCTGTTTGCGATCGGCAATCCGCGCTCGGACTGGATGTTTCGCACCGAGCCGGAGCCCGGCCTCAACGGCCGCTCCCTGGCCTATCCGCGCGGCAAGGTGATCGGCGGCTCGTCATCCATCAACGCCATGATCTCGATGCGCGGACAGGCCGCCGATTACGACCACTGGCGCCAGCTCGGCCTGGCCGGCTGGGGCTATGACGACGTGCTGCCCGCGTTCAAGCGCCTCGAGGACCATTTCCTCGGCGCCAGCGAACACCACGGCGCCGGCGGCGGGTGGCGCATCGAGGCGCCGCGGGTGTCATGGGAGGGGCTCGACGCGGTCGCCGACGCCGCGTCGGAAATGGGCATTCGCCGGACCGATGATTTCAACACCGGAGACAATGAGGGCATCGGCTATTTCCACGTCAACCAGAAGCGCGGCCGGCGCTGGTCTTCCGCGCGCGGATTTTTGAAGCCGGTGCTGAACCGCGCCAATCTGCGGCTGGAAACCAAGGTGATGGTCGACCGCCTGATCGTCGAAAATGGCCGCGCCGTGGGCGTGCGCTTTGCGCGGGACGGCGAAATGATCGAGGCGCGGACCACGGGCGAAGTGATCCTGTGCGCCGGTGCCATCGGGTCGCCGCATCTGCTGCAGCGTTCCGGCATCGGTCCCGCCGAATGGCTGGCGCAGGCCGGCATCGACCTGACGCTGGACCGCCAGGGCGTCGGCCGCAATTTGCAGGACCATCTGCAGCAGCGTGCGATCTACAAGGTGTCCGGCGTGCGCACGCTCAACGAGACCTATTACAACCTGTTGCGCCGGGGCTGGATGGGACTCGATTATGCGCTGCGCCGCAGGGGGCCGCTGACCATGGCGCCGTCGCAGCTCGGCATTTTCACCCGCTCCGACCCGCGCCGCGAGCGCGCCAACATCCAGTTCCATGTGCAGCCGCTGTCACTCGACAAATTCGGCGATCCGCTGCACCGCTTTCCGGCGATCACGGTCAGCGCCTGCAATTTGCAGCCAACCTCGCGCGGCACGGTCCAGGCGCGGTCCGCAAAATCCGACGAAGCCCCGAAGATTGCACCGCATTATCTCTCCACCGACGAGGACCGCCTGGTGGCCGCTGACGCCATCCGCACCACGCGGCGGTTGATGAAGCAGACCGCCCTGGCTGCCTATCATCCGGAAGAATATTCGCCGGGTCCCTCAGTCGGCGACGACGCCGAATCGTTGGCCAAGGCCGCCGGCGACATCGGCACCACCATCTTCCATCCCGTCGGCACCGCCAAAATGGGAACGGCGTCCGACCCGCTGGCGGTGGTCGACGAACGGCTGCGCTTCCACGGCATCGCGGGCCTGCGCATCATCGACGCTTCGGTGATGCCGACCATTACCTCGGGCAACACCAACACGCCGACCGCGATGATCGCGGAAAAAGGCGCGGCGATGATCATCACGGATTCGCGATAACACCGATCTCCGGGAATAAACCGCCGCGTCGCCCGATCCAGTCCCGGTCACCCAATGCAGGGTGCAGGGAGATTGGCAATGAGCGCATTCGATCATGACCATCCGAACGACGACCCGCGCCTGAACCGCCGCAAGGCGCTGGAGTGCATGATCTGGGCCGGCACCGGCGTGCTGTGGACCGTTTCCGGCGGCGTACCGCGCGCCCTCGGCCTGATCGGCTCGGCACAGGCCGCCGAACCCGCGGGCCTCACCTTTCTGCAGATCAGCGACAGCCATGTCGGGTTCGACAAGGCGGCCAATCCCAACGCGCTCGGCACGCTCGAAGAGGCCATCGGCCGCATCCGGACGATGCCGGTGGCGCCCTCCTTCATGATCCATACCGGCGATATCAGCCACCTCTCCAAGGCGTCTGAATTCGACGACGCCGACCGCATCATCTCGCAGGCCAGGCTCGACATGCATTACGTGCCCGGCGAACACGACATGATCGATGACGACGTCAAACTCTACAAGGAGCGCTACGGTCGCGGCAGCAAGGGCGCGGGCTGGTATTCCTTCGACGCCAGCGGCGTGCATTTCATCGGCCTGGTCAACGTGGTCGATCTGAAGGCCGGCGGGCTCGGCAATCTCGGCGCCGAGCAACTCGCCTGGCTCGAGGACGATTTGCGCGGCCGCTCGAAATCGACGCCGATCGTGGTGTTCGCCCATATTCCGCTGTGGTCGGTGTATCCAAGCTGGGGCTGGGGCACCGAGGACGGCGCCCACGCGCTGGAGACGCTGAAGGGCTTTGGCTCGGTCACGGTACTGAATGGCCATATCCATCAGGTGATGCAGAAAATCGAGGGCAACGTCACCTTCCATACCGCGCGTTCCACCGCTTTCCCGCAGCCGGCGCCGGGCACCGCGCCGTCGCCCGGACCGCTGAAAGTCGCCGACGACAAGCTCCGATCCCTGCTTGGCATCGCAAGCATCGTCTTCAAGCCGGGCACCGAGCGCCTCGCCATCATCGACACCCCGTTGCAGGGCTGAGGCACCTCATGACCACATTGCTGTCCCGGCGCATGCTCGGACTCGGCCTGACAGCGGCAGCCATTCTGGGTTGCCGGATCACCACGGCGCGCGGCGAAGACATCACCGTGACGATCGACAACTTCACCTTCTCGCCCGCCGAACTGACGGTCAGGATCGGCACCACCGTGACCTGGAAAAACCACGATGACATCCCGCACACGGTGGTCTCGGCAGGCCGGTTCAAATCCAAGGTGCTCAACACCGACGACAGCTACATATTCACTCTCACGTCAGCGGGCGATTACAAGTATTTTTGTTCACTGCATCCGCACATGACGGGGGTGATCAAGGTTGAGTAACGACCGAAACGGAGGCATCACAGCGATGTCCGGCGACTGGACCGTCAGCCGGACATCGGCCACCACAGGCAAGTCGATGCCCGTTGACACGGCACGAGATGATCCGGACCAGACGCGGCGTTTTCGCGACGCCGCCCTGCCCTATCTCGACGATGTCTACACGCTGGCGCGCTACCTGTTGCGCCAGCAGGGCGACGCCGAGGACGCCGTGCAGGAATGCTATTTGCGTGCGCTAAAACATTTCGACAGCTACCACGGCCCGGCGATGAAACCGTGGCTGTTCGCAATCCTGCGCAATGTCTGCCACGCCGAGATGGCGCGCCGCGTTGAGATGCCGATCGCCGAGGTCGAAGATGACACCGGCGGGTTGGACAGGACGCCGATCTGGCACGACGCGCAGCCCTCGCCGGAGGCACTTCTGCTGCAGCGGCGCGATGCCAGCGCGATCCGGCGCCTGGTCGAAGCGCTCGCCGAACCATTCCGCGAAACCATCGTGCTGCGTGAAATCCACAACCTGTCCTACCGCGAGATCGCCGGAATCGTCGGCGCGCCGGTCGGCACCGTGATGTCGCGGCTGGCACGCGCGCGCGCCATGCTGCGCGCCGCCTGGCTGGCGGAACAGGAGTTGCCAAAATGACTTGCGACGAGGCTGAGATCCTCCTGCACGCTTTGCTCGACGGCGAACTCGATGCCAGCCATGCCCGCGACGTCGAAGCCCATCTTGCCGGCTGCCGGCGCTGCGAAGCGCAACTCGACGACTACCGCCAAATGGGCAAGGCGATGACCGCGCCCGGACTGCGCTTCACCGCGCCGGCCGATCTGCGCCAGCGCGTCGAGGCGGCGTTGCCGGTGCGCGCGCCAAACCGGCGCGCCGTGCTGAAAGGCTTTGCGATAGGTTCGGCGGTATCCGCGCTGGCCGCCACTGGCGTAGTCGCGATCGTGCTGCGCCATGCCGACGAACAACGCATCCTGTCCGACGTGGTCTCGGCGCATTTGCGCTCACTGCAGGCCGGACACCTCACCGACGTGCTGTCCACCGACCAGCACACCGTCAAACCCTGGTTCAACGGCCGGCTCGACGTGGCACCGCCGGTGGTCGATCTCACGGCGAAGGGCTTTACGCTGATCGGCGGCCGACTCGACACCATCGACGGCCATGCCATCGCAGCGATCGTCTACCGGCGCCGCACCCATGTGATCAACCTGTTCGTCGCCCCGGGTGCCGCGGCCAACCAACAGGCCGCCAAAATAGAGACCGCGCAGGGCTTCAATATCCGGCGCTGGAGCGAGGGTGGGCTGGCCTACTGGGCGGTCAGCGACATCGCAGCCGATGAACTGGCGGACTTCGCCAGCCAGTTCGAGAGCGCAATGCGCCCTGGCTGAGGTCGCTGGCGCGAAAACACGCGGCGGTGATGTTGGCGCATGCGCGGTGTCCCCTCACCCGTCATTGCGGCGAGCCCAGCGACGCGGCAATCCAGAGAGCCGCAAGCGAAGGCTGGATTGCTTCGTCGCAACGGCTCCTCCCAATGACGGTTGCGAGGATACAGCCAAGACCTAGACTTACGCCGACTTCCGCACCGCGTTGTCGACCAGCGTCTTGCCGAGCGACCAGATCGCGCCGGGAACACGATGGCTGTCGGCGATCACGGTGCGGAACGAATTCTCGATCCATTTGCAGTCGTCGGTGGTGATGGTCAGTGGCGGCAGCAGCTTGATGGTGTGGCTGGCATGGCCGGAGACCTGGGTCAGGATCTTCTGCTCCTTGAACAACGGCACCGTGATCAACTGGCAGAACAAGCCCTTGTTGGCGGATTCGAGGATGTTCCATGAAGCCTTGAGGCGCAGCGATTTCGGCGGGCCGAATTCGATACCGATCATCAGCCCCTTGCCGCGGACTTCCTTGAGCAGTTCGAAGCCGGGGATCATGTTCTGCAGCGCCAGTCGCAATTCGGCGCCGCGCCGGGCGGAATTCTCGACCAGCCTCTCGTGCTTCATCACTTCCAGCGTGGCGATGCCGGCGGCCATCGCCAGATCGTTCTTGCCGAAGGTCGGGCCATGCACCAGCGAGCGGTCCATGCGGTTGAAGATCTTGTCGAAGATGCTCTTGCGCGTCAGCAGCGCCCCGATCGGCACGTGGCCGCCGGACAACGCCTTGGCGAGCAGCACCATGTCGGGCTCGACATTCCAGTGCTCTATCGCCAGGAACTTGCCGGTCCGTCCGAGGCCGGTCTGGATCTCGTCGGCAATGAAAAGCGTGCCATATTTGCGGCACAGTGCGGCCGCGCCGGGCAGGAATTCATCGATGGGCATGTTGACGCCCTTGCCCTGGATCGGCTCGACGATAAAGGCGGCGACTTGCCTAGCGGACAGCGCCCGCTCCAGCGCATCGAGATCATTGAACGGGATCGACGAACAGCCCGGCAACAGCGGACCAAAGCCACCGCGGAAGTTCGCATCATCGGTCAGCGACAAGGCACCGTAGGACAACCCGTGGTAGGCATGGTCGCAATAGACAATCTCGTTTCGCCCGGTCGCGTTGCGGGCAAATTTCATGGCCGCTTCGACGGTCTCGGCGCCCGAATTGGCAAAGAACACCTTGTCCAGATATGGAACGTGCTCGAGCAGACGCTCGGCCAGAATACCGGCGAGAGTGGAGACGTCCATTTGCACCAGATTGGGCATGTCGGCGTCGAGCACGCTCTTCAGCGCATCGCGCAATACCGGGTGGTTGCGGCCTAGTGCAAAAACACCAAATCCGCTCAATAGATCAAGGTAACGGTCACCATTGCGATCGAACAGGTACTGACCGGTTCCACGTTGAAAACCAACGTCATATCCAATGGTCTTGAGAACTCGAACGAGTTGTTCATTGAGATGGCGCGCATGCATCGAGCTACGCTGCGCCTCGCGCTGAACAAACATCTCGGAAACGTCTAGATTCGGATATAGCATGGGATACTTACGTCGGTTGGTAGCCGTTTCGTCAACTGGAAACCTTCAATGCGGCGATTTGACTTCACCGAAAACCACTAGTTAAGCATAGGTCTGAACATGTTGCAGTGCCCAAGCATTACCACGCGAAGCCTCCTGTATTGCGGAATTCTGATTTCAGCGGGATGGATTTCGGCGGGGCTTTCGCCCGTTCTTGCGGCGGATCCGACGGGCGACTGGCAAGTCGCCGATGCAGTAGCTAATATCCGCGTGGCAGAATGCAACGGCAACATGTGGGGCGCCGTGGTTTGGGAAAAAACCCCGGGCGGTCTCGACAAAAACAATCCCGACGCCACCAAGCGCAGCCGTCCTACGCTGGGCATGCCAATTCTGATCGGGATGAAGAAGGATTCCAAGACCGAAAAATGGGCCGGCGAGGTGTACAATGCCAAGGATGGCAAATTGTACAAGTCGACCATCGCGCTCGGCGACACGCCCGACGAACTTGAAATCCAGGGCTGTGTACTCGGTTTCCTGTGTGGCGGCGAAACCTGGACCCGCGTCGGTCCGCCGATTCCCTCCAGCCCGTCGAACATCCTCGCCAAGGGCGTGGTGCCGAAGGGCGCGCCAGGTGCCGCGCCCAAAATGATGACACCAGCCGCGGCCCCCGCCCCGACCACCGCGCCGAAGGCGCCCACGACCGCGGCGGCAGCGCCGAAGGCGGCTCCGGCCATGGCACCGAAGGCACCCGGCCAGAAGACCGCCACCGCCGCGATGCCCGGACAGCCCGCCGATACGATCGGTGACATCTGCCTGTTGCCGGAGATCGCGCGCGCGGCGCACTAGAGCGGGATGACGTTTGGCTGAATCGATTGGGGGATTCCCAAATCAGGCGGTTTCTGATTCAAGCTTGATGCTGGAATTGGAGGCCAGCA
>JACMOT010000631.1 GCA_014377915.1 Tardiphaga sp. | reverse complement strand
AGCGCAAAATCTCCGGCGGTACCGTCAGCGAGGCCGGCAAAGCCGCCAGGGACACCATGCTCGGCCTGCTCAAGACCTGCAGCAAGCTCGGCATCTCCTATTACCAGTTTCTCGGTGATCGCTTCGCCGTCCCAGGCATCACAGCCGTGGCGCCGCTCCCAACCCTCGTCAGCCTCGCCAAAGCCTGACCGCACGGGAATCTGCCCCGGTTACGTCGTTTTGTAGAAAGCGAGTCGCGTAAGATCGCCGACCGCCGCGCCCTCACCGACCTCGGCGATCGCCACCGCAACCGCGCGGCTGGCGTCGAGCGGACGGAAACCCGGCCTGGTGCCAGGCGGCCGGGTTCGCCGCCGCCGCACGAGCAACCACATGATCGTCAACTATTGCCAGAACAGGTCATCCAGCGAGCTCGCTGCGAATAGCTGCAAGGTCCCATTTGCGGTCGGCTGCTTCCGCCCCACTTTCAGCCGTTCCCCGATCGGTGCGTAAGCGGCAGCTTTTGCTGGAACCGGTCATCCGCCTGTGGTTGAGCGGCGTGGCACCTTCGAGCATCTCTGCGGCCATCCGAAAATTAGATGACGCTGCCCGAAAGCAGGCGTTTCATTGCCGGCCAACAACTGACCGAACAGGAACCCCTTGGCTTCACGAACAGCGAGCGCGCTGTTTCTGCCAATTATATGTCGCACTGCCGCGGACTTGCGGACGTAGAGGTAATGTGCTGACTTGGTCCAGAACTGTGCGGGCCGATGATTTGCAAAATTGCCCGCAAGGACCTGTGCAGGGCGCAGCAGCAGCGCCTGATGTTTTGTAGCTGCGAGTAGCGTGTGTGTGAATTGCCTATATCGTTAGCACGGTAGTCTAATGCCCATAGCTTTGTCAGTCGAAAAACTTGACCTTATTAAGGTCGCGGTACCGGCCATCCAGCGGCATGGCCTGACGTCACGCGACAGCGGTCATGACGAGGATATCGCGCGGTTTGCAACCAGGTCTTCGTGGACGGCTTTGTGACAAAGAGAGCCGAATTCAGAGAGAGCGAGGCCAAGCTCCAAGTGGTCGCCGAATGCATGTCCGAAGGTCTGATAATCTTCGACGAGAATGGAACCGTGCTGTTCCACAATCCCGAGTCCAGTCGGATTCTTGGCTTCCCGCCCGAGCAGGATGGTTTCTACCGCAGCGACGAATTGTCCGTGGAATGGCAAGGCTGGGACGAGGATGGCGTGCTTTTACCGTTCGACCGCTGGCCGATAGGTAGGGTTCTAAAGGGTGAGCGAATTCATAATCAGTTTCTTCACGCAGAGCGGACAGACAAGGGGGTCATATTCGACGCACGCTATAACGGCTCTCCGATCTATGGCGAAAGCGGCGAGTTCCTGCTCGGCTTCATTACAATGCGCGACGTCGGGGAGGAAGTCCGTTCACAGCGCGAACTGGCGAGCGCTCACGACCTGCTTCGCGGCGTGACCGATACAATCCCCGGCCTGCTTTTCGCCAAGGACCGCGAAGGCCGCATGATACTCGTCAACCAATTAGCGGAAGAAGCTATTGGCAAAACCCGTAGTGAACTCATCGGCCGAACGGACGCCGAGATCGTTGACGATGCAGTGCAAGCCGAGGCTTTCATGGCGAACGATCGGCGCATCATGAACGCCGGCATCGCCGAACAGGTCGAGGAAACGCTCCCCCTGCCCACCGGCACGGTCGCCACCTGGCTTTCCACCAAGGCGCCGGTCCGGAATGCAGACGGAGCGGTTACAGGTTTGGTCGGGATGGCTGTCGACATCACTGCCCGCAAGGCGGCCGACGCCGAATTGCTGACACTCAACGACCGACTCGTACGTCAGAGCGCCCAACTGACCGACGCGAACGAGCAGCTCAAGGAAGCGTTGGCGCAGAGCGTCCGTGCCGCAGACGAGTTGCGTCTTGTGACGCATGAACTCCTCCATATGTCGCGACGTGCGGCGATGGGCGATATGGCAGCGACGATCGCGCACGAGATCAACCAGCCGCTTGGCGCGATCTCGAACTATCTCAGCGGCAGCCTGAGATTGCTCAAGAACGAGGGATTTGAGGGACCGGCCCTTCAGGCTATCGGACGTGCTAATGATCAATGCCTCCGCATGAGCGAAATAATTCAGCGGGTGAGATCCTTCGTTTCGGGCGGCGACAGCGACCGGCGGGCTGAAAGTATATCGGTCCTGGTCGACGAAGCCTGCGAGCTCGCGCTGCTCGGCGCGCGCAACAATAGCATCACCGTCTTAGTCGAACATGCCGACGCCGACATGGTCGTGCTCGTCAGCAGGGTGGAAATACAGCAGGTCATCGTCAATCTCGTTCGTAACGCGATGGAGGCGATGAACGGGGCGAAAGCCGCCACCCTGCAATTGACGACCAGTCACGGCCCGGGCACAATATTGATGGTTTCGATCAGTGACAACGGCCCGGGAATCAGTTCGGCGGTCTGCGAACGCCTGTTTGAGCCGTTCGTCACCACCAAGGGCATACACGGCATGGGGATCGGCCTTTCCGTCTCCCGCACAATCATTGAAGACCATGGGGGCAAAATCTGGGCAGACAACAATGCCGAGAGAGGCGCCACCTTCCGCTTTACCCTGCCGCAAGTGAATGAAGAGGTGATGGAATAACGATAGCGCGGGCCATGCGCATCATCCACGGTGATGAACCAATGCATGATGCATTATCGATCGCGCTTTCGGTGGCTGTCCGCAAGGGGACCTCGTGGCGTTCGATCGCCGTCTGTACCCACCCGTCCGGCCCGATGGTATCGCGCAGCATCTCCGGCTTTTGCCCGACCATCCAATGTCGCCGCTCCGAAATCCGCCCGACCACCTCGATCCGACTGGTCATACGACCACTCCCTTCATCACCACCCAAAACCGACACCAGCACAACCCAAAGCAAAGGGTGATAATCAGCGCGGCTGTGCCGCCTCGCGCAAGGCGGCCTTCAGGCCGTGCTTCCGCTTGACTCACTTTTTCTTCTTTTGTACGCGCGTGGTAAAATTTCTTATATAGAATGACAAAAAGCGATATTCTTTTTACTATTCTAAATACCAATCGGAACTCTATATAATAAAATAAAAGCTTAGACGTGGCAAATGTAAGTCGAGATTTACCAATACAGGTGTCGAACAGTCTATTATTGATGAGACCAATAGTAGCAGGAATCTTGTATTAGAGACGTCGTATTGTGAAACGAAAGTCTTTTGCCAAGAATGGTCTGTCACATGCTTTTCGAATACTATTATCGTTGTAAGATCGCATAGTGAATTTTCATGCCCAGTTTTTGACTGTGCATCAATGAGGATCAAGATAGTGGCAATTCGGGATGTCGACCATGCCAAATTCGTAGAAATTTCGATCCGAGACCTGAACGCCCTTGATGACGCGGCACTCGACGCGTTGCCATACGGCGTCATCGGTCTAAGCAAGGGCGGGTGTAATTACCCACCCCGTGCTTTGAGCTATCGGGCGGAGACAGCACCAAGGATGGTTTGGAAGGGATTGGCGCCTGACAATCGTGCGGTATCGACGGTTGTGCGCAGGTCGGCTTCGGCATCGGCGGCCCATTTGGCGCGGT
>JACMOT010000062.1 GCA_014377915.1 Tardiphaga sp. | reverse complement strand
GCGGCGGCGAGCAGCCAGCGCGGTGCAAGTCGACTTATGTCGCTCGGGCTGTCGGGCATCATCACGGGCAGTCAATCCGATTATCGTTGCTCGGTCGATAAGTCGCCATCCTGCTTTAGATTCAATTTCGCCAGTAATCCAACATTTGTGCGTCTCGCCCTGCTGGCAGTCCAGATTGCTAAGGTTGTTGTTAATCCATTCAGCGCGGTGGACGATCGCAGGCTTGATATGTCGGAACCCGTGCGGAGGCGCCCAGCATTTTCATCAAAGATTTACCGACCTTGCTAACCGGGTGTTTGGTATCAGCCGGTTACCACCATGGTCTGGGGGCATGTGACGATGCATTGGCGGCAACAGGGATTTGGCGGCGCGCGCGCGCCGCGCGCGGAGTCCGCGCGGCGGAGGGGGTTTCGACTCGGCCCGGTTCGCGGGCTGATCCTGTGTGGCGCGCTGGTGATCATCGCGATCGCGATCGGCACCGGGCTGGTCGCGCTGCATTTTCGCGACCGCGCCATCGAGACCAGCAAGCGGCAGCTGGAAAACACCGTGCTGCTGGTCTCCCGGCACTTCGACCAGCAGTTCGATGATCTGCAGGGCGTGCAGAACGACGTCGTCGCTTATATGCGGTCGGCCGGGATCGACAGTGCCGAATCCTACGGCAGCCGGATGTCCGGGCTCGAGATTCACCGCATGCTGCGCGGCAAGCTCAGCGGCCAGAAATATGTCGGCGGCCTCAACCTGTTCGATGCCGACGGCCGGCTGATCAATTCATCGGAGGCGTGGCCGGTCTTGGCCACGAATGTCGCCGACCGTGATTATTTCAGGCGGCTGCGGGCCGGCGACGGGCCGCAAATGGTGAGCGCCGAACCGCTGATCAGCCGCGTTACCGGCGCCTGGACGGCATTGTTCGCGCGCAGGCTGGTGGGCGCCAAAGGCGAGTTCATCGGCGTCGTCAGCCGCGGCGTCGAGCCGGTGCATTTCGAGAGTTTCTTTGCCTCGCTGGCGCTCGGCCAGGACGCCATCATCGCGATGACCCATCGCAACGGCACCGTGCTGGCGCGTTACCCGCGGGACGAGCGGGTGGTCGGCCAGAACATCGCCGCGAGTCCGGCGTTCCAGAATATCCTCGCGGCGGGCAGCGCTTCATCCGGACGTTACATCAGCCCGATCAACGGTGAGGACCAGCTCACTTCGGCCCGGATGCTGGATGGTGCGCCGGTTCTGATCGTGGCCACTACCCCCATGAAGGTGGCACTGGCCGACTGGCAGCAGCAGACAAGGCTGCAGGTGATCGGCGCCGCACTGGCGGCGATTGTGATCTTCGTCACCCTGCTGCTGATCGTGCGGCAATTGACGCGGCAGCACCGCGCGGCGCAACAGGCGCTGGCGCGGAAGTCGCAATATCTCGACACCGCCATCAACAGCATGACCCAGGGCCTGCTGCTGTTCGACGCCGAGGCGCGGCTGGTGGTGTGTAACGATCGCTTCATCCGCATGTTCGGCCTGTCGCCCGACATCGTGAAACCGGGCTGCCATCTCCGCGACCTGGTCGCGCACCGCAAGCAAGTCGGCAGCTTCATCGGCGATGTCGACGAATATTGCCGCGATTTCCTTGAAACCGCCGCGGACGGCCAGCTCCACAGCAAGGTCCTGATGCTTCCGGACGGTCGCTCGATCCAGCTTTTGTACCAGCGCTCGGCCGATGGCGGCTGGACCTCGACGGTGGAGGACATTACCGAGCGCCGCCACACCGAGCAGCGCATCTCGCATCTGGCGCATTACGACGCGCTCACCGATTTGCCGAACCGGGTGATGTTCCGCCAGCAGCTCGAGCGCGAGATTGCCACGCTCGGCGACGGCGCCCAGTTCGCGATCCTTTACATCGATATTGACGAGTTCAAGGGCATCAATGATTCGCTCGGCCATGCCATCGGCGACGAGTTGCTGAAGGTCGTCGCGGTCCGATTGCGCAACTGCGTCGGCAAATCCGGCTTCGTGGCGCGCCTCGGCGGCGATGAATTCGCGGTGGTGCAGACCGCGATCAGCGGCGGCGCCGACGTCCGGGCGCTGGTCGCGCAGCTTTATCTGGCGATCCGCCAGCCCTTGAACTGCCTCGGCCACCAGCTCACCACCGACGCCTCGATCGGCATCGCGCTGGCGCCGCGGGACGGCACCGACCTCGACCAGTTGCTGCGCCACGCCGATCTGGCGATGTACGCCGCCAAGGCCGACGGCCGCCGCACCTTCCGCTTCTTCGCCGCGGCGATGGATGAAAGCGCGCAGGCGCGCCGGCTGCTCGACCAGGACCTGCGCCGCGCGCTCGCCGAGGTTCGCCGCGACGGCCATGGCGATCTCGAGATCCACTACCAGCCGCTGGTCGACATCGCCAGCAACGCCGTCACCGGCTGCGAGGCGCTGCTGCGCTGGTGCCATCCGGAGCGCGGCATGATCTCGCCGGCGGAGTTCATTCCGGTCGCCGAGGAGACCGGGCTGATCAACGAGCTGGGCGACTGGGGGCTGCGCAGCGCCTGCCTCGAAGCGGCCGCCTGGCCGTCGCATGTCAAGCTCGCGGTCAACGTCTCGCCGGTGCAGTTCAAGTCGCAGACGCTGGTGCTGCAGGTGGTGGCGGCGCTCGGCGCTTCTGGCCTGCCGGCGCGCCGGCTCGAACTGGAGATCACCGAGGCGGTGCTGATTCACGACGACGACGCCGCGCTGGCGACCCTGCATCAGCTGCGCGACATCGGCGTCGGCATCGCGCTGGACGATTTCGGCACCGGCTATTCCAGCCTGAGCTATCTGCACCGCTTCCCGTTCGACAAGATCAAGATCGATCGCAGCTTTGTCGCCGGCATGCTCGGCGATGGCGGCTCGTCGTCGATCGTGCAGGCGGTGGTGACGATCGCCGCTGCGCGCGCCATGGTGACCACCGCCGAAGGTGTCGAGACCGCGCCGCAGCTCGACCGGCTGCGCACGCTGGGCTGCACCCAGATGCAGGGCTGGCTGTTCAGCAAGGCGAAGTCCGCGGCCGACATCCGCGAGCTGCTCGCCGCGCCGGATGTCAGCGCCGCCATCGCGTAACCGCGCCGGACGACCCCTATCTCGAATGGGCGTCGGGCGGGTTGGCGTCCGCTGTCGCGCGGATGGCGAAGGCGGCAGCGTTATCCGCCGCGACCGGGTAGGGTAGGCGGCGGGACAAGCTGCGCGATTCCGCCTTAGGCAACACCGCGGAATTCCGATGGACAACAAATATCTGAAGCGCCTGCGCAAGAAGGCGAAAAAGGGCCGCCGCGGCTGGCCGCTGGCGACCGTGGCCTATTACGGCCCGAATCTCGACCGCGCCACCAAGGTAAGCGTCGGCATCATGCCGGCCTTTGCCCAGCCGGCCACCGCGACGCGGGCGTGGACCGTCAGCGAAGGCGATATCCGCGAGGATGGTGTCGTCGCGGAAGCGATGCTGGCCTTCATCGCCGAGCACAATGCGCTGTCGGTCGGCATTGCCGGCGCCATTCTCGGCTGTCCGCACCAGCAGGGCATCGACTATTCAGGCGACTGGTGCCCCGATCCCGCCTGCGGCTTCTGGCATGGCCGCGATCGCTGGAGTGGGGCAATGGTGGAGGAAGATCATTAGTTAGATCGAGCGATAACGCGGCGACGGCGATTCTTGATGACCTCGCCCCGCTCGCGGGGAGAGGTCGACCGGCACGGCGCGGCGACGCCGATCGGGTGAGGGGGCTATCGAGTGAAACTCTCACCCCTCACCCGCCCGCCTCAGATGATCGAGCGATCGACGTTGCGCACTTCGCCGGTGCGGGCGTCGACATCGACCTCGATCCACTTGCCCTGGCTGTCGTGGCCCTCGATCTCCCACTGGTCGTCGTCGTAATTGGTCTTGGTCACCGTGACGACGCCGATCTGGCTGGCCACCGCCAGCGCCTCCTGCAGCGTCACCGGACCGACCGCCTGTTCGACCGGCGCCCGCGCATAAGGCTGCGCCGGGAAGTAGTCCGCGGCCCACACCGGCGTCGCCGCCCCGATCGCCAAGGCCGCGAGCAGCGGCAGCATCCCATTTCGCATCGTGTTCATAAAAATTCTCCCGGTTGTCCGAGCGCCACCATGGCGGCGCACCATGACAACAACCGGGCGGCCAGCGTGGCGTTCCCGCGGCAAATGCGGCGATGTTGTGGGCGGCCGTGATGGAAGCGGCGGGGTGATCCGCTTCTTGTTCCGTATCCATTCACGGACCTGTCGGCCTCCAAGCGCCGGCCGGTGCTGGCGCTGACCCGCGCCGACAATTTTCGCGATTTCATCGCGCTTCCCGTGACGTCGCGCCCGCAGGCCGGGCACGGTCTGCCGCTTGCGGATGCGGACATGCTGACTGGAGCCCTCCCGGTACCGAGTTGGATAAGAACCAACCGCATCATGACGCTCAACGCCAGTCTCGTGGTGAAGTGTGTCGGGGGAGTCTCCGACAAGACGCTGGCAACAGCCGTTGAGCGCTTCTGCGCCTATCTCGAACAACCGTAGGGCGGGTCAGAAAAGCGTGACCCGCCGCCATGTCACGCGCGAAGACGGTGGAATACGCTGGCGCTATTCCGCCCTACGGGGCTGTGCGCTTCCCGATGGTGCGCTTCCGACTTCATTCCGCGGCGGTTGCCGGCGGCAGCGCGAAGGTCTCGACCCTGGAGAGATCGAGCTTGCCCGAGGCATGGTCGATATCGAAGCCGACGACATCGCCATTGGCGTCGAGGTCGACGTTGATGCCCTCGACGACTTCAATCGTCCGCGTCCCGGCCGCGCTGTTGAGTTCGATGTAGAGGCTGTCGGTTTCCGCATAATAATGCAGCTTCATGGCGCGTCCTCGCGAAAATTCCGGTCGAAGAAGGCGTTATGGATGGTCTCGCGGTGGTCCAGCGTAGATGCCGGTCGGCTCGTTGGAATCGTTCCCCGGACGCAGTGCACTGCCAGGCGATGCTTCGCATCGCAAGGCCGCGCCGGGTCCGGGACATGATAGCCAATCACCGCGGTCCTCGCGGATCAAACGCCAACACAAAACGGCCGGATCTTGCGATCCGGCCGTTTCAAGATTCTGTAATCCGCTTGATCGCCGAGGCAACAGCCCCAGGCGGCGGGCGCGGCTTCGACGACGCTGACGGGAGCGGCTTCCGCTTCCGGGGTCTTCTTCTGGATGGCGCGCTTCAGGAGCACGGCCTTCTGCGAGAGCTCGCTCTCCTTGGCCTTGATCAGATAGGCGTCGAACCCGCCGCGGTGATCGACCGACTTGACGGCGTTGGTGCAGACGCGCATCCGCACGCCGCGGCCCAGCGCGTCCGACAGGAAGGTCACATTGACCAGGTTCGGCAGAAACCGGCGCTTGGTCTTGTGGTTCGAGTGGCTCACCTTGTGGCCGACCTGGGGGCCCTTGAGTGTCAGTTCGCAGCGGCGGGACATGGTGAAATCCTTGTTCATCCCCGCGCCAGCCTTTGCCAGGCAGGGGTTGTAAATGGAGTCCATTTTCAGGAACCCCGGACCTATAGGGGGCTTGACCGCCAAGGTCAAGATCGCAGGCGGCGGCCAGCCGGCGAAAATCGCGGCAGAT
>JACMOT010000630.1 GCA_014377915.1 Tardiphaga sp. | reverse complement strand
GTGACGGCGACCCACCCCTTGCTGAACCCGTCGAGCCCGATCGCAATCATGGCTCGCGCGCGCCCTACCCCAAATTCAACTCCTTGAAGAAGTCGTTGCCCTTGTCGTCGATGATGATGAAGGCCGGGAAGTCGACGACGTCGATCTTCCAGATCGCTTCCATGCCGAGTTCGGGATATTCCACCACCTCGACCTTCTTGATGCAGTGCTCGGCGAGGTTTGCCGCGGCACCTCCAATCGAGCCGAGATAGAAGCCGCCGTACTTCTTGCAAGCCTCGCGCACCGCGACGGCGCGGTTGCCCTTGGCGACCATCACCATCGAGCCACCGGCCGCCTGGAACTGGTCGACGAAGGAATCCATGCGACCGGCCGTTGTCGGGCCGAACGCGCCGGAAGCATAGCCTTCCGGCGTCTTGGCGGGGCCGGCGTAGTACACCGGATGGTTCTTGAAGTAGTCTGGCAGCGGTTCGCCCTTCTCCAGCCGCTCGCGCAATTTGGCATGCGCCGAATCGCGCGCCACGATCATGGTGCCGGTCAGCGACAGCCGCGTCTTGGTCGGATAATTCGACAACGTGGCGAGAATGTCCTTCATCGGCTGGTTGAGGTCGATCTTGACGACATCGCCGCCCAGCGCCTCTTCCACCGCGGGCAGGTATTGCGCGGGGTTGTGCTCGAGTTCTTCGAGATAGACGCCGTCGCGGGTGATCTTGCCGAGCACCTGGCGATCGGCCGAACACGACACGCCGAGCCCGATCGGCAAGGACGCGCCATGGCGCGGCAGCCGGATCACGCGCACGTCGTGGCAGAAATACTTGCCGCCGAACTGCGCGCCGACGCCGGAGGCCTGCGTCATCTTGAGGATTTCCTGCTCCATCGCCAGGTCGCGGAAGGCGTGGCCATCGGCCGAACCGGTGGTCGGCAGCGCGTCGAGATATCTAGCCGAGGCGAGCTTGACGGTCTTCATGCACAGTTCGGCCGAGGTGCCGCCGATCACGATGGCGAGGTGATAGGGCGGGCACGCCGCGGTGCCGAGCGTCATCACCTTCTCTTTCAGAAACGCCAGCATGCGGTCGTGGGTCAGCACCGAGGGCGTCGCCTGGAACAGGAAGCTCTTGTTGGCGGAGCCGCCGCCCTTGGCCATGAACATGAACTTGTAAGCGTCATCGCCCTCGGCATAGATCTCGCACTGCGCCGGCATGTTGTTGGCGGTGTTCTTTTCCTCGAACATCGTCAAGGGTGCTACCTGCGAGTAGCGCAGGTTCCGGCGCAGATAGGCGTCGCGGGCGCCTTCGGCCAAGGCGGCCTCGTCGTCGCCATCGGTGAGGACGCGAAAACCCTTCTTGCCCATGATGATCGCCGTGCCGGTGTCCTGGCACATCGGCAGCACGCCGCCGGCGGCAATGTTCGCGTTCTTCAGGAAGTCGAAAGCGACGAACTTGTCGTTCGGCGAGGCCTCGGCGTCGTCGAGGATCTTGCGCAACTGGGCGAGATGGCCGGGCCGCAAATAGTGATTGATGTCGCCGAACGCGGCTTCCGACAGCATCTGCAGCGCCGCGCGCGACACCACCAGCATCTCGCGGCCGAGCACGGTCTCGACGCTGACGCCCTCGCTGGAAATCTTGCGATAGGGCGTGGTGTCGGGGCCGAGCGGAAACAGCGGCGTGTGCCGGTAGGGCGGCACGGGCATC
>JACMOT010000629.1 GCA_014377915.1 Tardiphaga sp. | reverse complement strand
GATTATGCAAACGCAACGGTAATTGCGAGGCTACATCTCATCTGTGGCGGCGCGTAGGCAATCGAGCCAGCCACCCACCGCCAAGATTCGCCGCAAACTACTGAAAAAATGTAGATTCAAAAAACCTAAAACGAACGCATTTGTGTTGCGACACCGTCAAAGAAATCAGGTTATGATTGCTCGTCGTCAGATGGCAAGGAGGTCACGATGCCAGCGATTGCTGCGGTGCGTTCGACCCGCGTTTTCCAACCTTGTCCGCGTGGAAGCGAGCTTCCGACCTGCCCCGTTTGTGCCGATTCGATGATCGCCGCCGAATCATCGGCCTTCCTGTCAGATGATGTGGTGAGCTATCTCTGGACCTGCGACACCTGCGGCTATGGTTTTGTCACCAAGCACGCCGTCAAGAAGATCAGCTGAATCGCTCTTCTGAAATGTCTCTATGATGGCTTTGCAAAACGCAACCACCCGGATCCTGCTAGGCGAAGTCGCTGCCACAATTCAGTTCAGGGAAAATCTGCTCGTCCAGCAGAATGACTTCAGCCGTGCGGCTATAGTGCGCGGCAAGCAGGGTCACCGCGGCCTCCACATCCTTGCTCAACACGGCTTCCATGATCGCCTGATGCTCGTCTGCCACGTGCCGCGATGGAAAGGCCTTGCGGATCGACAGCCGCCGATAGCGGTAGAGCTGGTCGGCGAGCTGACCGCAAAACGCGATCAGGGACTGTGATCCGCAATTGCCGATCAGTGTCCTGTGGTAGGCGCGATGCAGACGTTCCCACTCCGGATTGTCTTCGAAATGCTCGGCATTCAGTGACCGGGGTGAGCGGCTGAGGCGATGCTGCGCCAGCAGCAATTGCTCTTCCCATTGCGGCGACGCTGCCGCCATCGATTCCCGCAACGCCAGACCCTCGACCCAGCACCGCGTCTTGGTCAGCTCGGCCAGCTCGCCGCGGCTGATGGCCGCGACATAAAAACCGCGTTGCTCGCGACCTTCCACCAGACCGTCCGCCGTCAGCCGATTCAACGCCTCGCGCAGCGGGGTCTGGCCGGTCTGGTACAGATCGGTAAGAAAACGCATCTGCAGCTTCCGGCCCGGCTCAAGCCGCCCGGACAGCAGGTCGTCACGCAAACGGTCATACACCGTGCTTGCCTGGGTCGACGGCGCCGGTGACGCCAAGCGCGGCATCGATACCTTATCCACGCCCATTATCCTTAAATCGTCAGGCGAAGCCCATTCCAGCCATCCTTTTATACACGGCTTATAAAAATGAAATAATCTATAAATTTTTATTGCATGCGCTTAATTCTATAGGTTATTTACTGACTAACGATCGAATGAACGACTGATGGGATGAAAATGCCGGGCGATTTGGCTCAACCACGCAGGATCACGGCCCTGTTGCGCGCGGGCGCCGGCGAGCGTCGGCAACGATGACCCGCATCTCTACCTGTGGATGTGGGATCGACGTCCACGCCCATGTCGTGCCCGCCTCGTTTCCGAACTACATGGGCGCCGCCGTGCCCGCTGACTGGCCGTCGATGGCCGATGCGAAACCCTGCCACAAGCATGTGATGATGTCCGGACGGATTTACCGCACGGTATCCGACCGCTGCTGGGACGTCGGCAAGCGCGTCGCCGACATGGTCGAGATGGGGCTCGACCTGCAGGCGATTTCACCGATGCCGGAATTGCTGTCCTATTGGATGGAAGCCAGCCCGGCCGATGATCTGCTGCGCTACATCAACGACCAGATGGCGGAGATGGTGGCGCATTCCGGCGGCCGACTGGTTGCCCTCGGCGCGCTGCCGCTGCAGGACATCGACCGCGCCATGGTCGAACTGCACCGGCTGAAGCACGAGCTCGGTTTTGCGGGCATCGAGATCGGCAGCAACGTCAACGGCAGACCGATCGGGTCTCCGGACTTCGACGGCTTCTTCGCCGAAGTCGAGAAGCTCGACATGGCGGTGTTCGTCCATGCGCTGCGGCCCGCCGGCATGGACCGGCTGGTCGGGCCGGCGCAGCTGCAGCAGGTGCTGGCCTATCCGACCGACATCGGCCTCGCCGCCGCCTCGGTGATCACCTCGAACTTGCTGCTGCGGCGGCCGGGCCTGCGCATCGCGTTCAGCCATGGCGGCGGCACGCTGGCCTCGCTGCTGCCGCGGCTGCAGGAGGGCTACCAGGCATTTCCCGTGCTGCGGGAAAGCATCCGGGAAGCCCCGGTCGCGCAGGCGCGCCGGCTGTATTACGACGCGCTGGTCTATGACGACGCCACGCTGCGGCACCTGATCGCCAAATTCGGCGAAACGCAGATCATGCTCGGCACCGACTATCCCTTCGCGTTTCATGACCGCACCCCGGTGGCGCGAGCCACGTCGGCGATCCCGGACGAAGCCACCCGCAAGCTGGTCGTTCGCGACAACGCGCGACGTTTTCTCGGAATGGGGGAGCCGGTTACGTCATGACGCATTTTACCGTCACCGCCCTGCGCAGCGTCGATCTCGACACGCCGGATCTCGCGAGATCGGAAGCCTTCTACACCTCCGTCTGGGGACTCGACCTGGTGACGCGCCACGACGGCGTCAGCTATCTGCGCGCCGGCGGTAGCGACCATCATGTCGTGGCTCTGCGCCAGGGCGACGCCCCTGCCCTGCGGGCCATCACATTCCGGCTGGACGACGATGCGGAGTTCGAACGCATCGCGGTGGCGTGCCGGCGGCAGGGCGCGACATTGCTGTCGGGGCCGCGGCCAAATCCGGGCCCCGATGGCGGCACGGTGATGACCGTCCGCGCACCCGGCGGCGGCGTGCTGCGCTTTATTCACGGCGATATGCAGCTCGCGCCACTGCCCCCCGCCCGTCGACCGGTTCGGCTCGCCCATGTCAACATCAACAGCACCGATGTCGACGGCCTGGCCGCCTTCTACGAGCGCGCGCTCGGGTTTCGCCTCACCGACCGTTCCAAGGCGATGGCCTTTGTCCGCTGCAATGCCGACCACCATGCCATCGTCATCGCCGATGCCGCCGTCAACGGGCTCAATCACGTCGCCTTCCTGATGCCGGATCTGGAAGCGGTGATGCGCGGCTCCGGTCTCATGATTGACGCCGGATTTCCGATTGCCTGGGGCGTCGGACGCCACGGCCCGGGCGACAACGTGTTCGCCTATTTCATCGATCCGCTCGGCTTCGTCATCGAATACACCGCCGAAGTCCTGCAGGTCGACGACGACTATGTGGTGCGCGGGCCATCGCAATGGAGCTGGCCGCCGGGCCGCACCGACCACTGGGGCATCGCCCCGCCCAAGGCGGATCACGTCAAGGCGGCGCAGCTCGCCGTACCCCACGCCGATGCTTGACCGAACGATCCACCGCGCCGTCGAATGTAGCTGGAGTCCCGAGTGACGCTTTCATCGCAACCGCCCAACGATTTCCAGGTCGTCGTCGTCGGCCATGGCCCGTCCGGCGCGATCGCCGCCAGCCTGCTCGGCGACAGGGGCATCCGCACGCTGGCGATCGATCGCCAGCGCGAGGTCTATGACAAGCCGCGGGCCATCGCGATCGATCATGAGATCCTGCGTGTGCTTGACAATCTCGGCGCCGCCGCAGCTGTGCTGCCGTTCATTGCACCGTTTCCAGCCTCGCAGCATTTTGGCGCGAGAGGGCAACTGATCCGCCGCATCGACATGGTCGCCGAGCCCTATCCGCTGGGCTACACCCCGAGCATGGTGTTCACGCAGCCTCCCGTCGAGGCCGTGCTGCGCGAGCACGCGGCCGCCTATGACAGCGTTACGGTCGAACTGGGCACGGAACTGGTCGGCTTCGACCAAGCGCCGGACCAGGTCACGCTGCATCTGCGCAACGAGAGCGGCGCGACGCATTCGGTCACCGCGGACTATGTGATCGCCTGCGACGGCGCGTCGAGCCCGATGCGTCAGCAACTCGGCATCGCTTTCGAGGACCTGGTATTCGACGAACCCTGGCTGGTCGTCGATCTGCAACTCAATGACGGTGCGATCGGCAAGCTGCCGGCGACCGCCGCCCAGTTCTGCGAGCCGTCGAGGCCGACCTCATTCATTGTCGGCCCCGGAAATCATCGCCGCTTCGAGATCATGCTGCTGCCCGGCGAAGACCCGAAGGAAATGGAAACCGCGGCGCAGGTCTGGCAGCTGCTGGCGCGTTGGATCACGCCGGCCGATGCCACCTTGTGGCGCTCCGCCAGCTACCGGTTTCATGCGCTGGTCGCCGAGCAATGGCGACAGGGACGCGTCTTCCTTGCCGGCGACGCGGCGCACCAGCAGCCGCCCTTCATCGGTCAGGGCATGTGTCAGGGCATTCGAGATGTTGCCAATCTGGTGTGGAAGCTCGATCGGGTATTAAAGGGCCTATCGGGCAGCGCGCTGCTCGACTCTTATGGCGTGGAACGCAGCGACCACGTCCGCCAGTTGACCTCGCGGATCAAGGCGATCGGTCATGTTATCTGCGAACGCGACCCGGTCGCGGCCGAGGCGCGCGACCTGCGCATCCTCGCCGAGGGCGGCGGTCAGCCACGCACCGTCACCCGCCAGGAGATCGTACCGCCGCTGCGGACCGGCCTGCTGGCGCTGCCGCTGCGGCCGGCGCACGGCGTGCTGTTTCCACAGCCCTGGATCGATACGTCGAGGGGACGACAATTGCTCGACGCAGCCGCTGGCACCGGCTGGCGACTGGTGCTGGACGCGCGCCGCGCGGCGGATCTGTCGCCCGATGTGCAGGCTATGCTGAACCGGTTAGGCGTGACGCCGATCCGTATCGGTTCGGCGTCCGATCATGACGCCCTCGTTGAACGGGATGGTGTCGTTGCGGGCTGGTTCGACCGCCATGGTTGCATGGCCGCGCTGGTTCGGCCGGATCATTACGTGTTCGGCGTCGCCAATGACGACGACGCGCTGGGCGACCTGCTCGACCAGCTGGCGAAAGGTCTGCAATGACTGACCTACTGAAGTCTGATTATTTACACAGCGATCACCGCGTCGCGGTTTCGCAAGCGAGGACGTTACGATGAAGTTGGCAAGTTTCAAGATCGGCAACAGCAGCAGCTGGGGTATCATCGAAGGCGACGAAGCGCTCGACGTCGGCGCGGTCCTGAAAGATCGCTATCCCGATCTCAAATCCGTCATCGCCGCCGATGCGCTCGCCGCCGTGCAGGACGCCGCCCGCGACGCCCAACATCATTCGATCGCCAACATCACCTGGCTGCCGGTGATCCCCAACCCCGACAAGATTCTCTGCATCGGGCTGAACTACGAAACACATCGCAAGGAAACCGGCCGCTCCGAAGTCGAGAATCCCACGGTATTTTCCCGGTTCGCCAACAGCCAGACCGGGCATCTCGCCAACATCGTGCGGCCGAAGCTCTCGACCCATCTCGATTACGAAGGTGAGCTTGCCATCATCATCGGCAAACCCGGCCGACATATCACGCAGGCTGACGCGTGGATTCACATCGCTGGCTATGCCTGTTACAATGAAGGCAGCGTGCGCGATTTCCAGCGCCACACGCATCAATTTACGCCGGGCAAGAATTTTCCGGAGACCGGCGCGTTTGGCCCCTGGATGATGACGCCGGATGAACTTGGCGACGTCGCCCCGCTGCGGTTGCAGACTCGGGTCAACGGCCAGGTGGTGCAGGACGCGACCATCGACCAGATGATCTTCGATATCCCGCGGCAGATCGAATATTGCTCGTCATTCACCCGGCTGGAGCCTGGCGACGTGATCGTCACCGGCACGCCGGGCGGCGTCGGCGCCAAGCGTACGCCACCGCTGTGGCTGAAGCCCGGCGATATTGTCGAAGTGGAGATCGACAAGCTCGGCGTGCTGCGCAACGGCGTCGCCGACGAGACCTGAAGCTACGCAGCGGCCCGCGCGTGGGCCGCTGCGACGCCACCAACTGTCCGATTGAATGCGCCTCAAGCGATATAAAATCGCAGGCAGCCACCTCATGGAGGAATACGATGACGAGACGATCTTACCTCGCGCTGCTGACCAGTGCGGTACTTGGCTTGGCGACACCGTCGCACGCGGAATCCTGGCCCACCCGGCCGGTCACCGTTGTGGTGTCGCAGGCGGCCGGCAACAGCCCCGATGTGCTGTGCCGCATCATCGTCGACAAGCTTGGCAAGGCACTTGGTCAACAATTTGTAGTCGAGAACAAACCGGGCGCTGCGAACCTCGTCGGCACCCAGACCGTCGCGCGCGCGGCGCCCGATGGCTACACTTTCCTGTTCGCTACCTCGGCCGCGCTGGTCACCAATCCCTATACCTTCAAGAAGCTTCCCTATGACCCGATCAAGGATTTTGTCCCGGTCGCGATGGTGGCGCGCAGCAACCACGTGCTTCTCGTCAATCCGGAAGTCAAGGCTACGACGCTGCCGGAATTGATCGCCCTGGAGAAGCTGGCACCGGGCTCCCTGAGCTTGGCCGTCGACGGGCCACGCAACATTTCGGGCCTGATCGCGCAATCCATCAACAAGCAAGCCGGGACCAATTTCGTACTGGTACCCTACAACACGACCACCAACGCGGTGCAGGACATCATCACCGGCCGCATCCAGGTGACGATCCAGTCCGCCTCCGTGGCCGAACCTTTCATCGCAGCCAATACGCTACGTCCACTGGCCGTTGCCGGCAGCACGCGGGTCGCCTCGCTGCCGGACGTCCCGGCGATCTCGGAAACGCTGAAAAGCGTCGACCTGCAAGGCTGGTTCATGTTGATGGCCCCGGTCGGCACGCCGCCGGAGATTGTTCAGAAACTCAGCGCCGAGGTTGCTCGTGCCATCAGTTCACCGGAGGTGCGGGAGCGCGCGCCGACCTTGGGCTTCGATGTCCGAATCGGCGATGCGGTCACGCCTGCCGGCGCCAAGCAGTTCCTGGACACCGAACTGGCCGCGACAGGCAAGGTCATTCAGGGGCTCGGAATCCAGCCAGAGTAAAAGGCCCACGCCAGTTCCGCGGCGATTGGTCGATCTATGCCAGCACCACGTCAAGCTCGAGACCCTACTCCGTAAAGCGGCTGAGCGCTCCGTCGAAGCAAGTTGGCGCCGCACAAATGCGCCAGCTATCTCAGAAACTCCGGATGCGCTTAGACCTGAATGGAACAGGCTTTAGCGCGGCGCGATGTCGCCCCGCGCCCAGCCGGCGCGGGTGCGCTCGCGGAATTGCTGGAAGGTGCCATCCGCCATCGCCGCCCGGATGCCCTGCATCAGGCTCTGATAATAGGCGATATTGATTTCCGACAGCAGCATGGCGCCGAGCGTTTCGCCCGACCGGACCAGATGATGGATATAGGCGCGGGAATAGTCCCGCGTCGCTGGCCACGCGCTTTCCTCGTCGAGCGGACGCGGATCGTCGATGTGCCGGGCATTGCGCATGTTGAGCTGACCGTGGCGGGTGAACGCCATGCCGTGGCGGCCGTTGCGGGTCGGCATCACGCAATCGAACATGTCGACGCCGGCCTCCACGCCTTCGATCAGGTCCTCGGGCGTGCCCACGCCCATCAGGTAGCGCGGCTTGTTCGCCGGCAGCCGGTGCGGCGTGTGCGCGACGATCTGCTGCATCAGCGGCTTGGGCTCGCCGACGCTGACGCCGCCGATCGCATAGCCCGGCAGGTCGAGCGCGACCAGCGCCGCCAACGACTCCTCGCGCAGGTTCTCGAACATCCCGCCCTGCACGATGCCGAACAGCGCGTTCGGGTTCTCCAGCCGCGCGAATTCGTCCTTGCAGCGCAACGCCCAGCGGCGGCTGAGCTCCATCGACACCCGCGCCTCGTTCTCGGTCGTGATGTGACCCCTGGTGTCGTAAGGCGTGCATTCGTCGAACTGCAT
>JACMOT010000628.1 GCA_014377915.1 Tardiphaga sp. | reverse complement strand
GCCTTCGCGAAGCGAAGGCGGATGAGGGGTAGTCGCGAGGCTCGGCGGTTGCGGTTGCCCCTCACCCGTCTCCAACATGCTCCGCATGTTCGATCCACCCTCTCCCGCAAGGGGAGAGGGGAAGAAGAGCGCGCCTCACCCGCCGATAAAATCCACCACCAGCTTGATATTCAGCGCGATGATGATCGCCGCGGTGAGCGCGGCCAGCGCGGTGACCCAGCGCGGCGCCACGAACGGGCCCATCTTGCGCTTGCTGGCGGTGAACAGCACCAGCGGCACCACCGCGAAGGGCAGTTGCAGGCTCAGCACCACCTGACTGAGGATCAGCAATTGCCCGGTGCCCTGCTCGCCATACCACAGCGTCACGAACACCGCCGGCACGATCGCGATCATCCGCGTCACCATGCGGCGCAGCCACGGCGCGATGCGTAGATTGATGAATCCTTCCATCACGATCTGGCCGGCCAGGGTCGCGGTGATGGTCGAGTTCAACCCGCAGCACAACAGCGCGACCGCGAACAAGGTCGGCGCCAGCGTCGAGCCGAGCAGCGGCGCCAGAAAGGCATGCGCTTGGTCGAGCTCGGCGATATCGGTCCGTCCGCTCTTGTGGAAGGTCGCGGCGGCGAGGATCAGGATCGAGGCGTTGATGGTCAGCGCCAGGCACAGCGCGATGGTCGAATCCCAGGTCGACAGCCGGATCGCTTCCTTCTTCTCGGGAATGCTGTCGCCATAGCCGCGGGTCTGTACCAGACCGGAATGCAGATAGAGATTATGCGGCATCACCGTGGCGCCGAGAATGCCGAGCGCCAGATACAGCATCTCGGGGTTCTTCAGGATCTCGGTGGTCGGCGCGAAGCCGCGGATCACGCCGCCCCAGTCCGGATCGGCCATCGCGATCTGCACCGCGAAACACGCCGCGATGACGCCGAGCAGCGTCACCACGAAGGCCTCGATCCAGCGGAAGCCGAACGCCTGCAGCGCGAGGATGAGAAACACGTCGGCGGCGGTGATGATCACCCCGATCTCGAGCGGAATGCCGAACAGCAGGTTGAGGCCGATCGCGGTGCCGATCACCTCGGCGAGGTCGGTGGCGGTGATGGCGATCTCGGCGGAAATCCACAGCGCCCATGACACCGCGCGGGGAAATGAATCGCGGCAGGCCTGCGCCAGATCGCGGCCGGCGCCGACGCCGAGCCGCGAGCACAGCGACTGCAGCACGATCGCCATCAAATTGGACAGCAGCGCCACCGTCAGCAGCGCGTAGCCGAACTTCGCCCCGCCGGCGAGCGAAGTGGCCCAGTTGCCGGGGTCCATGTAACCGACCGCGACCAGATAGCCCGGCCCGAGGAAAGCCAGCAGCTTGCGCCCGAACGAGCCGTTCTTCACCGTCCGGATCGAACCGAACATCCCCGCCAGCGACGGATCGCCCCGCGCATTGCGCCAGCCGCCGGGCTGGCCGACCAGTTCGGTCAGCGGAGCGGCAGCTTCATCCACGGTAACGGCAGGGCTTTTGGCATCCATCCCGGCAGGATGGCGGATAATTTTATCTATTGCAACTCACTTGCATCTGCATCTGGCCCGGCGCCGGATGCATGGCTTGAATGACCGGCGGGGTCGGCGCTGCAGGCAGGCCGCCTCCGCCAGAGGAACGCCGTCCTGCGATCGCTCGCCCTCTCGCCCCCTCACTTGGCCGGCATTCCTGTTCTCGGGCCCGCCATCCGGCGCATCGCCGCGCCGTACCGGACATCGCCCCAGATCCGAAAAGTGCCGTCATCGGAAGTAGAGTACCAACTTTCCGCGCGGCTAATGGACGTTTTTGGGTCAACCGGCGACGCGGGCGGCGAGAATTTTCCCGTGCCCGTCAGTACAGTCGCAAGCGCTTGAAGAGAAGAAGTGAAATTTGCATAGCGGCTGAAACCGCGGCGCATATCGCCTTCTCGTTAGGTAATCAATCGTCAGCCTTTCCCGGCCAAAGCGGAATCTAATAGGCAAGAAAACAAGGCGACGCCGCGAGGGATCGGCGTTGACAATATTTTTCGCCGAGGGCGCTGAGCTAATTGACCACTGAGAGCAAATATTTCATTTGGTTAATCATGCCGATTGGCGGCCTGGTTCAGGGCTCGCAGGCAGGCAAGCAAAAGGTGAACGTAGTACCCTTGCCCAAGGCGGTGTCGAGGTAGAGCGAGCCGTTCGAGTCTTTCGCCAGCAGATGAGCTTGCGCAAGCCCTAAGCCAGTGCCCTTTCCTTCCGGTTTAGTGGTGAAGAAGGGTTCGAGGGCCTGCGCTGCGACTTCTTCCGACATGCCGATTCCCGTGTCCTTTACCATTAGGTCGACACAGCCGGACGTGGTCGCCTTCTTTGTGAAAATCGATAACGTGCCGCCTTCGGGCATTGCGTCCTTGGCATTCACCGCCAGATTGATCAGTACCAATTCAAGCGGGTCGGCATTCGTTTGAGCATATCGAGCGTCAGGCGCAATATCGACTTTGAGCGTGATATTACTTCCGAGCGACCGGGCTAACAGGTCACGGATGCCATCTATCGTTGCGGTCAGGTCGACACAGCTGAGTTCGACCGGTTTGTCCCTCGCGAAGGTGAGCAGCTGCTGCACCAGTTTCGCGCTACGTTCCGCAGCGGATTTGCCCTCTTGTATGGCTTGATTCTGCTTTTTCGGATCGTCGGACTTTTCGAGAATGCGCAGGCATGCGCTCATGATAGTCAGTAAATTGTTGAAGTCGTGCGCCACAGCGCTCGAAAGCGTACCGATCGCCTCCAATTTATAGGACTGCACGCGGGCGCGCTCCTCTTTAGCCCGGCGCCGCATATCGCGAATGCCGTACAAAGTAAGCGCAATTGCAAACGACAGGGCGACTGCAAGGCCGAGAATCGAGATTGCAAGCTGGCCTGTCATAAGCAGATCGTAGGCAAGTGCGGGAATCGCAAAATGAACCGACCATTTTGAAATTGGCGAAGTCACATAGGCTGTGCGGTTACTCATACCCTCGTAGGTGATGCCACTGTAAACGCCGCTCCCGCCTTGTGCCACCGCCTTCCGCACATATTGGGTGGCGGGAGTGCCGAACCGCGTATTTTGTTCTTTGGTTCGCGCGATGAACAGCCCTTCGCGATCAACCAGCGCGGCGGTTTCTTCTGCGCCGCTTTCCGATTTCAAGATTTCCTGAAACTCTGTAATATCACGCTCAACCGTTAGGATCAGGTCTGAATTTGCAATGTGTCGGTGGAGCGGCACACACACGCACTCATGATTTTCACCGATCCCCCCGACCTCAGCCACTGTCTTTCGGTTGGCGAAGGCCAGCACGCTGCGACGAGCCGGCGTCTTGGCATCCGGTCCGGCCGTCTGCCATACTTCCTCCCGGCTCGTGGCGTCGGTCAGGATCACGTTCTTCCAGCGCGGAAAGTCGGCCATCGCCGCGATCGCTCGGTTTCGGCCTTCCTGAATATCACTGGAACGGATCGACTGCGATCCCGCTAAGACTGCCAACGCGCCGAGATTCTCGGCCAAGCTTGCATCGAGTTGAGCGATGTAGGCTTCCGCGCGATTTACGGTTCTGGTTTCGGAAGCGAGATTTATTTCGCGAAGCTGAAATGCAACGTAAAAGATAGCCAGCAGTAAAAGTGGCACGGACGCCGCTGCACACCAAATGGCCATTGACCGCCGCACGCTTTGCATAAGACTGCTGCCCCTGGGCCAGCACAACATTGGACTGACACATTCCCGACGGGAGCGTTATCGCAAAGTTCCGCTTTTGTCGAACATCGGACGCGGTTAAGTATGCGGGAGCGGCGGCAGCCGCCATTCCACCCGCTCGTCCACCTAGGAATACCGCTAGATAAATCCGACGATTTCGGTCTCGCAACATACCCGCGAACTTCCGAGTTGGGTCAATCGCGTCGCTTGGCTGCATGCCGATCACATCCGGTCTTTCCTCAACTCCGGACATGCCGCTGCACCACAGGAGCCGACGCTTCGTGCCATGAACCGACGTTGGTAACGAAACCCCAAATGCGCTAGCTTAGACATTATTTCGAAAAGTAGGAATAAACACGCAAATGCCTGCGCCCGGCGCGAACAGAGCATGTGGAGATTGCACGCTTTGTTGCAAAGTAATGACGATCGACGAACTGGCGAAACCAGCGGGGTCTTGGTGCAAGAACTGCGACGCTCGAAGCGGGTGCAAGATTTACTCCGAACGACCGACTGAATGTCGGACATTTAGCTGTCTTTGGCTGATTGATGAGAGGTTGGGGCCACCCTGGAAACCCAACAAATCCAAGATTGTCATCACGACCTCGGAGGATGGCTTGGAGATTAGATGCGATCCCGGATTTTCGGATGCTTGGCGCAAAGAGCCTTTCAAAAGCCAAATACACAAATGGGCTGAAGCTGGAGAATTGAGTGATGTGACCGTTTTGGTAATCATCGGTGAGAAAATGACCCTCGTCACTCACGGTCGCGAATTTGATCTCGGTGTCGTTCGTTCGGACGAAAGGATCGTGCGCGAAGTGGATGGAACGCGCGTCGTAAACGTCAAGGTCATGAAGGCGTCCGACCTACAACCCTAAACAGAACCTTTTAAGTGTCTTCTCAGCAGTCAGGTGTCTCACATGGCTCAATCGCGTCGCTCTGGCTGTATGCCGATCACATCCGGTCTACCCTCAACTCCGGACATGCCGCTGCGCCACAGTAACCGACGCTTTGGACCAATTGCTGACTTCGCGGGCTCGGTCGCAGACTTGTCTATCGACAACGGCTCCGACTAGATTGCAGCGCTGGCTGTGGAGAAAATGAGGGAGGTGGATGTTTGAGGTCCGTGAAGACGATCTCTCCGGCGAAGCGACGTTGCGCTTGCTTGCGCTTCACCTCTCCGGGATGCACGCCAACTCACCACCTGACAGCGTCTATGCCCTCGATCTGTCGGGATTGAAGGCACCGGGCGTCACGGTCTGGACCGTCTGGGAGGGTGCCGAAGTGGTCGGAATCGGCGCGCTGAAGCAAATGGGCAATGGCAGCGGCGAGGTGAAGTCCATGAGAACCCATCCCGATCATCTCCGCCGGCGCGTGGCCGCGCTGCTACTAGACCGGATCGTGGCAGAGGCCAAGGCGCTTGGCTTGACCCGTCTGAGCCTCGAAACCGGAAGCGGCCCGGCGTTCGAACCCGCTTTGAAGCTCTATCGGAAGCATGGCTTCGTGGATGGGGAGGCATTCTCCGACTACCAGCCGAGCGCCTTCAACCAATTCCTTCACCTACAACTCTCTGCTTAGCCCAAGTCGCAGATCGGCCCAGCCGCGAACATAAAATCGCTCCAAGATTGAAGTCCCGCGCGGTCATTTCCGAAGTGGGTCATTCGCGCCAACCTAAGTCGCTGCCAACCATTATCCGGTCTATCCCGACCGACGGATTTTTCGCAGGGGTAGTCGGCTTGAAAGGTACCAACAGGCGACAGCGCAGGCTTGGCCTGGTATGATAGAGGCTGCCAGCCGACGGAACCTTGTCGAAAGTGGAGCGATGCTGAAGACCTATCAAGGTTCTTGCCATTGCGGAAAAATCAGATTCGAGGTCGATGCCGACCTTGACCATGTTCGCGTCTGCGACTGCTCGATCTGCCGCCGTAGGGGTGCGCTGCTGCACCGGGTCGAACCTCATTGCCTTCGCGTCCTTACCCCGATGGAGGACTTGGCGACCTATTCATTCAACACGCACCTCGCCAAGGACTATTTCTGCCGGGCGTGCGGGATATTGCCATTCAGGAAGCCTCGGACTGGACCAGGGCTTTGGTCCGTCAATATTCGATGCCTGCCGGATGTCGATCTGGATGCCATTCCAATCAAGTACGTTTACGGAAGCCGGCTCTCTTAGTTCCGTGTCGCCCCCATTCTGGTTGCGTCCTCGCGTACCCGGCCCCGCGGCGCATGGCGCCTCCTGTGCGCCTTGCGCCGCGTCCGGGACAAGTGCCGCGACGTGCTGAACATGCGGGCGCCGCTGTGGCGCATTCGGCACGGTGCGGATGTTTGAACCGGCCGGCACCCGGCCACCCGCAAAGAAGTCGCAAAGCGCCGGGCATGGTGCCTTTTACACAGAGGACATCCCATGTTTCGTCGCGGCACCTTCGTTCTGACGCCCCCGACCTTCGCGGTGTTCGCCATCTCGCTGATCCTGGCGGTGATGGCGCTGCTGATGCATTATTCCGGCGTCTCCATCCCGGTGATCCGGTCGTCGCATGCCTTCGACCTGCTGGCGATCGGCTATGGGCTGCTGACGATCGGCGTGCTGTTCCGCCGGCTGTAATCCCGCGCCGCTCGCCGGATCGGATCAGAGATAGTTCGCCAGCAGCGGCCTGATATGGACCCGGGCCCTGAGCCGGCTGGCGAGCAGGAAGATGCCGCCGACCTTGCGCTGCAGCAGCAGCGTCTCGATCGGCGGGATGCTCCAGTGCTCGCGGTCGGTGGCGATGCGCATGCCGCCGTCGCGCAGCCGCGCGGCGATATCGGACTGGCCGAAATCGAACGCGCCATCCTGCCGCAAGGGCTGCATCGCCATGTCGAACAGCGCCATCACCGCATCCTGTTGCGCGGCCGGCAGATGCCGCTTGAACAGTCCGACGTCGAGCGCCGCCCGCGGCGCAGCGGGACGGTCGCCGGCGATCCCCGCCCGCAGCAGATCGCGGTAGTGCTGCGTGATCTCAAGTGAGAATTCCCGGACCGCGCCGAAATCGAGCAGCACCAGCCGCCGGGTGGCGACATTGTAGCGGTAGTTGGCAAAGTTCGGATCGGTCTGCATCAGACGGAACTCGAACAGCTCGCGCAGCACCAGCTCGATCAGCAAAGTGGCGATGCGGTCCCGCTCGCCCTGCGGCGCGGCTTCCATCGATTCCAGGCTGGCGCCCTCGACATAGGACATCGCCAGCACGTCGCGGCCGGTGAGGTCGTCATGCAGCCCGGGCAGCAAATAATCCGGGCTGCCGGCCAGCAGCTCCCCGAAGCGCCGCAGATTGCGCCCCTCGCGATGGTAATCCGCCTCTTCGTGCAATTGCAGCTTGGCCTGTTTGAGGATCGGCGCGATATCCATCGCGGCCGGCAACAGGCCGGACATCCGCAGCAGCGACGAGACGTTGTCGACATCGCTGTCGATGCTGCCGCGAACGCCAGGGTACTGGATCTTGATCGCCAGTTCGCGGCCATCCCTGGTGCGCGCGCGGTGCACCTGGCCGATCGAGGCCGCCGCGATCGGCTGGTACGAAAACTGCTCGAAGCGCTGTTCCCAGCCCCGCCCCCATTGCCGGTCGAGCGTCGCGCGCAACTGGGCCTGCGGCATGCGCCGCGCTTCGGAGCGCAGCCGTCCCAGAATGTCGGCCAGTTCGCGCGGCAACAGCTCGCCGGCGTCCATCGACAATAATTGCCCGACCTTCATCGCCGCGCCGCGCAGATGCGCGAGCTGGTGCATCACCTTGAACGCATTGGCCGGCGTCAGCAGCAAATCATTCAGGCTGGGACGCTTGCCCTCGGCCAATTGCCTGGCGCCATCGAGCATCATGCCACCGGCGACATTCGATGCCAGACCGACGAAACGCGCCAGCCTGGAGACCCGTCCGGTCGGAACCGACAGGCCTCGCGATGGAAATTTATCCGGCGGCAAAATGATCCTCACGGGGTTCAGTCAAAATCCGACTATCGCATCATTCCTGCCGGATCGTGCGCGAATACGGCGTGGCGCGACCTCGCCGCGATGGTCCATCCGGAAATCGGGTGGCGCAACCGGCGGCCGGCTCGCAGGATGGGAACCCAACAAGGGATCTGCCATGCCGTCATCCAGCGACCACCTGCCCGCCTCCTTCAACCGCCTCGCCTGGTCGAACCTTGCCGCGCAATCGGCCGAGCAGATCGCGCTGGCCGCGGCGCCAATCGTGGCGGTGCTGTTGCTCGGCGTCGGCGAAGGCCAGACCGGGCTGTTGCAGACCGCGCTGACGCTGCCCTTCGTGCTGTTCGCGATTCCGGCCGGCCTGCTCGCCGACCGGCTGTCGCGCCGCGCCTTGATGGCCTCGGCGGAAGCGCTGCGCGCCGCGGCGCTGCTGGCCATCCTGGCCATGATCTGGCTGGGCACGCTGACGCTGCCGCTGCTGGCGCTGCTCGGCTTCGCCGCGGTGTCCGGCACCGTGGCCTACAGCGTCGCCGCGCCGTCGCTGGTGCCCTCGCTGGTGGCGCCACCGCAACTGGCGGACGCCAATGCGCGGATCGAACTGGCGCGCACCGTGGCCTTTGCCGGCGGTCCCCCGCTCGGCGGCGTGGTGGTCGGCCTGATCGGTGCCGCGCCCGCCTTCGGCTTTGCCGCGGCGCTGTCGATCATCGCGGTGGCGCTGCTGGCGGGCCTGCATGAACCCGCCCGCGCCACCGTGCCACGGCGGCATCCGGTGCAGGATATCGCCGAGGGGCTGCGCTTCGTCGCAAAACACCCGCTGCTGCGGCCGGTATTCGTCACGCAATTTATTTTTGGCGGCGCCGCCTTCATGATCCTCGCGGTGTTCGTGCCCTACGCGGTGCGGCACCTCGGCCTCAGCGCCACCGGCGTCGGCCTGACGCTGGCGATGTATGGCGTCGGCATGATCACCGGCGCGTTGCTGGCGACGCGGGTGATGCGGCGCCTGCCGTTCGGTGTCGTGATCGGGCTGGGACCGGTGACCGGCTTCGTCGCCTCGCTGGTGATGGCGCTGACGATCTGGATCCCCTCGCCCGCGCTCGCCGGCCTCAGCTTCTTCCTGCTCGGCGCCGGACCGATCCTCTGGGTGATCTCCACCACCACGCTGCGGCAATCGGTGACGCCACCCAGCCTGCTCGGCCGCGTCTCCGCGATCAACATCCTCAGCTATGGCGCGCGACCGATCGGCACCGCCATCGCCGCGGTGGTCGGCGGGCTCTACCACGCCGAGGCCTGCCTTTATCTCGCCGTGGTCATCTTCGCCTGGCAGGCCTGGGTGATCCTGACCTCGCCGGCGGTCACGCTGGAGCGGCAGCCGGCGATGATCGGCGAACCCGCACCAATCTGACAGGGCTTGCGGCGAAAATCGGGCAAATCCCCGCGCCCGATATCGCGAAATCTGATTTCCCCAATCATTCCCTGCTTTTCAGCCCATATTATATGATGTACATCATCCATCAATTCTTGGGGCCAAATCATGACCATGCAGTTGATCGACAGATCCGACTCCGTGCCGGCGTCCTCCTCGACGGCCGCGCAGATCGCGGTGCTGGCGGCGCTCGCCTCGATGGGCACGCTGGCCACCAACATCCTGCTGCCATCGCTGCCGCGGATGGCGGTATCACTCAAGGTCACCACGCCGGCGGTGACGGCGTCGATCACGATCTTCCTGCTGGTGTTCGCGCTTGGGCAATTGCTGGTCGGACCGATCTCCGATCGCTATGGCCGCCGCATTCCCGTGCTGGCCGGCTTCGCGGTGTTCGCGATGGGCAGCGTGTGGTGCGGCCTCGCCCACGACCTGCCGACGCTGCTGGTCGGTCGCGCGGTGCAGGCGGCCGGCGCCTGTGCCACCTCGGTCTTGTCACGCGCCATCGCCCGCGACCTGTTCACCGGCGCCGCGCTGGCGCGCGCGCTGACGCTGGTGATGATCGCGCAGGCGGCGGCGCCCGGCTTCTCGCCGCTGCTCGGCGGCGGGCTGGATCATTATTTCGGCTGGCGCGCCGACTTCGTCTTTGTCGGCGTGTTCGCGCTGCTGTCGGCGATCGCCTTTGCCGTGGTACTTGGCGAAACCCACCGCTCGACGCGGATCCCGCTCAACCCGCTGGCGATTGGCGCGACCTATCTGAAACTGTCGGCCAATCGCCACTTCCTGATCCCGGCGGCCACCGTGGCCCTGATCATGGGCGCGTTGTTCTCGATGTTCTCCGCCGCGCCCCGCATCCTGATCGAAGGCTTTGCGTTCACGCCGATCGCGCTCGGCCTGTTCTTCGCCGGCTCCGTGGTGATGGTGTTCGGCTCGGGCATGCTGGCGGCGAAACTGGCGCCGCGCATCGGCCTCGACCGCGCCATCCGGATCGGACTCATTCTGGCCAGCGCCGGCGGCATCGCGACGCTGGCGGTCGCGTATTGCAACGGCAATGTCGTCGCTTTCATCGTCGCCATCTGCGTGTTCCTGCTCGGCATGGGCGTGGTCAATCCGCTCGGCACCGCGCAGGCGCTGTCGCCATTCGGGACTCACGCTGGCGCGGCATCGGCCCTGCTCGGCTTCTGGCAGATGATGGGCGCCGCGATCGGCGTGACGCTGGCCGCGACCATCGTGCCGTCAGCGACGTTGGCGCTAGGCCTGGTGCTGGTGCTGGCGACCCTGCTGGCACTCGCCGTCTACACCATGCGGGCGAAAGCGATGCCGGCCTAGCCTGCCAGATAGCGCTCGTACTTGCCGGCGATGACAGCATCCGAATTCAACTCCGGATCGAGCGTATAGAGGTCCTGGGCGCGACCGATGCCGCGCAGCGCGAAGCGGCCGGTGGAGACGAGGTAGCCTTGCCCGGTGGTGTCGAGGCCGCTCTGAAACGCCGTCGAGGTCAGCAGCGGCCGGTCAACCGATGCACACATCGAGGCAATGCGGCTGACCTCGTTGACGGCGGGGCCGACCACCGTGAAGTCGAGCCGGTCGTCGCTGCCGATATTGCCGTAAAATACTTCGCCGACATGCAGGCCGACATAGGCCGAGGTCACCGGCCGGTCGGCCGCCGAACGCCTGGCATTGAGCGCCACGATATTCTCGCGGAACTGGTGTTCGGCACGCAGCGCGCAGCGTTTGGCGGCGGCCATGTCCTCGCCGGTGAACATCGCCAGCACGCCGTCGCCGATCAGCTTGAGGACGTCGCCACCGGAATCATGAATCGCGGCAATCGAGGCTTCGGCGTAGTCGTTGAGAAACGGAATGATCTCGTCGGGGCCAATGGCTTCGCTGATCGCCGTGGAGCCGCGCAGATCCGAGAACCACAGCACCGCCTTGATACGCTCGGTGACGCCGCGGGTAATCCGGCCTCGCAGCACCTGTTCGGCGGCATCGCGGCCGAGATAGACCCGGCCGAGCGTGCGCGCGATCTGGACCTGCGCCGCCGACTTGATGGCGAGGCCCAGTACCGGCACCAGATCGCGCAACGCCGCCAGTTCCCGCGGCTCGAAGCCGCTCTCGCGCCGCGTCGCCCAGTAGGAATACAGGCAATCCATCTGCCCCATCGAGCCGGCTTCGCCGAAGCGATGCAGGAAGGCGATGCAATGCCGGTGGCCGTTCCTAACCAGGTCGCCCATGATGGAGAAGTTCAGGGTTTCGATATCGGCGACATTGATCTGCAACTCGTCATGGCCGTTTTCCAGCATGTGGAAGAACGCCGATTTGCGCCAGTTGGTGGCCGCCTCGCCATGATCGGTCGAGCCATATTCGAAGACGTCGCTCTCGTTGGTCTCGGTGTCGTTCCAGCGAAAGCCACGCCCCTCGAAGATCGGATGCAGCGTGTCGATGAAGACGAGCCCGCGCGAGACGTCGAGCCCGCCAACGCGGGCGCGCTCGCAGAAGCCCCGGATCAGGTCGTTTTCCGGCAGCGCGGTCAGCCCGGCGCTGACCAGCCAGCTCATCAGTTCAAGGCGAAGGGTGGTGTCCATCGGGGGTTCCGTAGAGGCGCGTCATGGTGACGAGGCGCCGTTGCGCCGTCTCGAACCATAGGGCGTGAAACTCTGCGACATATCACCCATCCTTCGAGACACGCGCAAGAGCGCGCTCCTCAGGATGAGGCCGAGGCGAGGATAGCTGTGCTGCCCCAGGATCAGGCCCGCCGCATCGCGGTCTGGACCTTGTCGGGCAGAAACGGCACAGAGCGCCGCGTGGTGGCGCGATCCAGATCGCATTGCGCCAGCACCGCCTTGGCGATTGTCGAGCTGACCCTGCGCCTGTTCGGCGTCACCTGATAATGTCTTGGATCGATTTGCCGCAGCTTGCGAGCGGCGGAACCGATACCAGCGCGACCAGCACGATCGCGAGCGGTGCCAGATGGTATCGCCGGAAGAATGCATCGTGGGAGTACCACAACGTCGGCAAGCCGCTCGAGAAGCTATCGTTTCGTAACAACGCGACAAGCGTTGAATATGGTACATACATCCGGAGTTTTTTGTAACGCACGAGCTTCGATGCGGGTCACAGACCTGTTTGCCCTTGACACATATGAATGGGAGCGATGGCATTATCTGGGGCGGATGGTTCCACCACGATAACTTCGGAGCGATACAAGCTTGCGCCGACGCCAACGCACCGGAACAGTTCATTGAACGGCACGAACTCACGCTGATGCCACGAGACAACGTATTTCGTCTTTTTTGAGTGCGGGCCGATCATTCCCGCCCGGCGTCACATTGATCAACAATGCATATAATGTTTACGCGCCAATAGGTTGTGCGGATTGGCGAATATTGGGGGGATGCGCTATGATGAGAATCTCATCCAAGAAGGAAAAAACGTGTTATCTGTTGAACTCGGGATCGTCACGGTCCTGATCGTCGTCAACGGCCTGCTCGCAATGTCGGAGCTGGCCATTGTTTCGTCCCGCCCGGCCCGTCTCGCCGGCCTTGTCGAAAAAGGCGTCAGGGGCTCCCGCCGCGCACTGGCGCTGGCGTCCGATCCCGGCAAGTTCCTTTCGACGGTGCAGATCGGCATCACGCTGATCGGCGTACTGTCCGGTGCCTTTTCCGGCGCGACGCTGGGCCAGCGCCTCACCAATCTATTGGTTGAATACGGCCTGTCGCAGCGGCTGGCCGATACGCTTGGCGTCGGCATCGTGGTCTCGTTCATCACCTATGCCTCGCTGATCGTCGGCGAGTTGGTTCCAAAGCAGATTGCGCTGCGCGATCCCGAGGCGGTCGCCGTGCGCGTCGCGCCGGCGATGGTATTGCTGGCGAAAGTCTCGCTGCCGCTGGTATGGCTGCTGGACCGTTCCGGCAAGGGGCTGCTGTGGCTGCTCGGCCAGCGCGGTGAAGCCGAGGAAAAAGTCAGCGAGGAGGAGATCCGCACGCTGGTCACCGAAGCCGAAACCGCCGGCGTGCTGGAGCCCGGCGAGAAGGAGATGATCGCCGGCGTGATGCGGCTCGGCGATCTCCCCGTCGGCGCGGTGATGACGCCGCGCCATGAGGTGGCGTTGATCGACCTGTCGGATTCGATCGAGGACATTCATGCCGAACTTGCCGGCAGCAGCCATTCGCGCTTCGCAGTGTTCGATGGCAACCGCGATTCCGCGATCGGTATCATCCAGGCCAAGGACCTGCTCGACGTGTTTTTGTCCGGCGGTACTCCCGATATCCGCAAGCTGGTGGTCGAGGCACCGGTGATACCGGATTCAGTCGATGCCCGTGACGTCGTCGCGATCCTGCGCGACTCGCCGGTGCATATGGGCCTGGTGCATGATGAGTACGGCGTGTTCCAGGGCGTGGTGACATCGGCGGATATTCTGGAATCCATCGTCGGCTCGTTCCACACCGAGGACGGCCCCGCCGAAGCCGCCTTCTTCAAACGCGAGGATGGCTCCTATCTGATCTCGGGCTGGATGCCGGCGGTCGAATTCGGCGCCCTGCTCGGCATCGAACTGCCGCTGCAGCAGCGTCCCTATCAGACTTTCGCGGGATTTCTGCTGCAGGAATTCGGCAAGATTCCCGACGTTGGCGATCAGATCGTGGCGCATGGCTGGCGCTTCGAGATCATGGATCTCGACGGTCGCCGCATCGACAAGGTGCTGGCCAGCGAGGTCGAGGAAGTCGCGCTGGGGTAGCGCAGAGCCCGATATCTGCGCGACGTCGAGCAATTGCCGCATCCTGCGGCGGCGTGACGTGTTGCACGCCAACCCTGGCCCAAAGACTGAGCAGATCGCGTTCGATGCTTCGCGACATTCGAAATCAGGCTTTGCCAATCGCCAATTTTCATAGGGTATGCGACCTCCTAGGATGACGGCAGATCGATAGCATATTGACCGGTGGAGCAGTTCCCGTGGATGCACTAGGTTTCCGCAAGAAGATTGGCATTGTTGTGCCATCGACCAACACCGTGGTCGGCCCGGAATGCGAGGACCTGCGTCCGCGCGGCGTCACCAACCACGTGGCGCGGCTGACCATCAGCAACCAGCCGATCCAGGCCAGCGATCAGGGTTTTGCCGAACACATGCAGCGGATGCGCGACGGCATTGGTCCGGCCATCGACCAGGTCAAGACCTGCCGCCCCGACCACATCATCATGGGCGTCGCCATCGAGGCCTTCACCGGTGGCGTCGCCGGCGGCAACGCCTTGCAGAAGGATCTCGAGGAGCGCGCCGGTGTCGGCGTCTCCATGGGATCGACCGCCGGCACGACGGCACTGCGCAAGTTCGGCGCCAAAAGGATTGCCGTGCTGACGCCGCACCAGCCGAAGGGTGACGAAATCGTCCACGACTTTCTCGCCGAAGCCGGCTTCGAGATCGTGCGCCTCGTCGGCCTGAAATGCGCCTCGCCATTCGCCATCGCCGAGGTCACTGCGACAACCCTGATGCAGGTGCTGCGCGACATCGATGATAACGACATCGACGCCATCCTTCAGGTCGGCACCAATCTTGCCAATGCCGCGGTGGCGGCGGAAGCCGAACGATGGCTCGGCAAGCCGGTGCTGGCGATGAATGTCGTAACCTACTGGGACGCCCTGCGCCGCTGCGGCGTCGAGGACCGCGTCTTTGGGTACGGTCGCATTCTCGAAGAGTTTTAGAGATCAACATGTCGAACCAGCGGGTCATCATCGTGGGCGCCGGTCCCTCCGGGTTGACGGCGGCCTTGTCCCTCACCGCAGCCGGGGTGCCGGTGGTGGTTCTGGAGAGTCGATCAGAGGTCTCGGAAGATCCGCGTGCGGCGACTTTTCATCCGCCGACGCTGGAGATGTACTCCGAGAGCGGCGTGACCCGGCGTCTGCACGAAATGGGCATAGTGTGTCCGCAATGGCAGTTCCGCGGGCGCGAGGAGGGCATCATCGCCGAGTTCGACCTCGGTATCCTCGCCGACATCACGCCCTTTCCCTATCGGCTGCAGTGTGAACAGCACAAGCTGGTCGCCATTCTGACGGACATCCTGTCCGAACGCAGCGGTTTCGAAATTCACTACGGCTCCGCCGTAGAAGCGGTTTCGCAAACCGCCACCGGCGTGACGGTGACCACTTCCGACGGATCGTCATTCGAGGGCGCCTATGTGATCGGAGCCGACGGCGGTCGCAGCGCGGTGCGCAAATCGCAAGACATCCCGTTCGACGGCTTTACCTACCAGGAACGCTTCCTGGTGATCACCACCACTACCGACTTCGCCAGGCAAGGCTATGCGCTGAGCTGCTACGTCTCGGATCCCCGGGAGTGGTGCGCGATCTTCAAGGTACCGGGCGGCGGTCCACCCGGGCTGTGGCGCGTCGTGTTTCCGACCATACCGGAAGCCGCGGCCGCGGACTTGCTCGATTCCGGTCATGCCGAGCAACGGCTGCAGGGCTTCATTCCCAGCGACGAGCCCTACCAGATAGTCCATACCAATCTGTACACCGTGCATCAGCGCGTGGCGGCAAGCTATCGCCAAGGGCGCGCCCTGCTTGCGGGCGATGCCGCTCACGTCAACAACCCGCTCGGCGGCATGGGTATGAACTTCGGCATCCATGACGCTTTCAGCCTCGGCGACAAGATCAGCCGTGTGCTGAACGGTGAAAGCGACGACCTGCTCGATCTTTATGACCGGCAGCGCCGGCACGTGGCCAACGCCTTCCTGCAGGCGATGACGATTTCAAACAAGCAGTTGCTGGAAGAGAAGGACCTCGCGAAGCGCGCGGTGCGGTTGAACGAGATTCGCGAAATCGCCGCCGATCCGGCGAAAGCGCGCGCCTTTTTGATGCGGACCGCGATGTTCGAAGGGCTGCGCGCGGCCGAAGCCATCCACTGAATGACGACAGGCCCAAACCTGCGATCACACACGATAGGTGAACGGGTTCCGAGGGCGGCAGGCTGCGATCTCCGACGAAGGATGGAGCCGGAATGACGACACGACGAAGCTTTTCGAAGGGCCTGCTGGTAGCCGGATTGACAAGCGCCCTACCCGTGCGCGCATGGGCTGGTGATTGGCCGACCCGGCCGGTGAAACTGATCGTGCCTTTCGCCGCTGGCGGCAATACCGACGGCATTGCGCGCCTCGTGGGACAATATCTCGGCGACCAATTGGGGGCGACCTTCGTGATCGAGAACAAGGTCGGCGCCGGGGGCGCGATTGCTGCCGACCTCGTCGCCCGCGCGGCGCCGGATGGCTATACCTTACTGATGGTGACCGTTTCGCAGATCGGGATCCTGCCGGTACTGCAGCCGACCAAATTCGATCCAGCAAAGGATTTTGCCCCGATCAGCAACATCGCGTCCAACCCGTTTTGCCTTGTCGCAAATCCGCAGTTCGAACCGAAGACCATTCAGGACTTCGTCGCCTATGTGAAGGCACGGCCCGGCCAGTTGTCCTATGCCTCGGGCGGCAGCGGCAGCCTCAGCCATCTGACCATGGTGCTGTTTCTGAAGCGCGCCGGTCTCGACATGGTTGATGTCCCCTACAAGGGAGGCGGGCCCGCCATCACCGACGTGATCGGCAATCAGTTGCCCGTGTATTTCGGCAATCTTTCAGAAGCATTGCCCCATGCCGGGGATGCACTGCGCCCATTGGCTGTGTCGGGCACCAAACGCGTCATGCAACTGCCCGATGTTCCCACCATCGCCGAATCCGGCTACGCCGGATTTCGGTCGGAGACTTGGAACGGACTCGTGGCGCCGGCCAGGACGCCGCAATCGATCCTCGACGTGCTCGCCGCTGGCGCCCGCGACGCGGTGAAGAACCCGATGATCCTGCAGCGCCTCAACGGCTACGGCGTCGAGCCAATCGGCTCGAGCCCGAAGGAATTCAGCGATACTATTGCGGCCGATATCGCCCTGTGGGGCGATGCCATCAAAGCGGCGGGCGTGACGCAGCAATAGATCCGGGCACCGCAAGACAGCTATTGTCTGCCCTCCCGTTTTCGGGAGGGCACTTGTCGCGCTACTCGATCACCTTGCCGAACTTGTTCGACTTCGGAAAACCCTTCGGCGGCAACCGACCGGCGTCGGCGCGGTTGCCGCGCCATTCGGCGAGTTCCTTCATCGTCGCGCTGAATTCGCGACCAGCACCATCGCGCCAGAACAGACCGGCCTTGGCGGTGAAGGTGACGATGTCGGACAGGCCGCCATCCTTGAACTTCTGCAGCCGCACGCCACGGCCGCGCGACATTTCCGGCACCTGATCGAGCGGGAAGATCAGCATCTTGCGATTTTCGCCGATCACCGCGACGCTGTCATTGCCGCCATCGACGACGGTCAGAATCCGCGCCTCGTTCGGCATCTCGACATTAAGGATCTGCTTGCCCTTGCGGGTATTGCCGACGCAATCGTCTTCATTGACCATGAAGCCCTGCCCGTCATGGCTGGCGACCAGGAATTTGCGGCCGCCCTTGTGGACGAACAGCGACACGATGGCGGCGTCGCCTTCCATGTCGATGAACATGCGGATCGGCTCGCCATGGCCGCGACCGCCCGGCAGTTTCGAGACGTCGAGCGCATAGAAGCGGCCATTGGTGGCCAGCAACATCAATTTCGACGTGGTTTCGGCGAAGAACGCCTTGTCGAGCTTGTCGTCGGTCTTGAACACCAGACCGGACGTATCGGCGACATGCCCCTTCAGGGTACGCACCCAGCCCTTATCGGAAATGATCACGGTGACGGGCTCGCGCTCGACCAGCGATTCCTCCAGCGCGGCGAGATCGTGCTCCGGCGCGTCCGCAAAGATGGTGCGACGCTTGCCGAGCGGCGTCTTCGGCCCGAACAGGTCGCGCACGCGGCGGACCTGCTCGCCGACCTTGGCCCACTGCTCGGTCTCGGACTTCAGGATCGCGTTGATGCCCTTCAGCTCGTCGCGAAGCTTCTTGTCCTCGGTGCGGATCTCGAATTCTTCCAGCTTGCGCAGACTACGCAGCCGCATGTTGAGGATCGCCTCGGCCTGCACGTCGGTCAGCGTGAACGTCTTCATCAGCACCGGTTTCGGCTCATCCTCGGCGCGGATGATACGAATCACTTCATCGATGTTGAGATAGGCGATCAGATAACCGCCGAGCACTTCGAGGCGGTGCTCGATGCCGGCCTTGCGATGCTCGGAGCGGCGTAGCAAGACGTCGCGCAGATGGTCGAGCCATTCGCGCAGGCATTCGGCCAGGCCGAGCACCTTGGGAATGCGGCCCTTGACCAGCACGTTCAGGTTCAGCGGGATCTTGCTCTCGAGCTCGGTGAGCTTGAACAACGATTCCATCACCAGTTCGGGATCGACGGTTTTCGACTTCGGCTCGATGACGACGCGAACATCCTCGGCGGATTCGTCGCGGATATCGCCGACCAGCGGCAGTCGCTTGTCGTTCAGGAGTTCGGCGATCTTCTCGATCAGCCGCGACTTCTGCACCAGCCAGGGAATTTCGGTGACGACCACCACCCAGGTGCCACGGGCGCCCTCTTCCTGGTGCCACTTGGCGCGGGTGCGGAACGAGCCGCGCCCGGTCATGTAGGCTTCGGCGATGCTTTCCTTGGAATCGACGATGATGCCGCCGGTCGGGAAATCCGGGCCCTTGACCCAGCGCAGCAGTGCCTTCGACTTGGCGTCGGGCTTTTCGATCAGATGCAGCGCGGCGTCACACAGTTCGGCCACGTTGTGCGGCGGTATCGAGGTCGCCATGCCGACGGCGATTCCCTGCGAGCCATTGGCCAGCAGGTTCGGAAACCCGCCCGGCAGCACCGCCGGCTCCTTGCTCTGACCGTCATAGTTCGGCCGGAACTCGACCGCGTCCTCGTCGATGCCCTCCAGCAGCAGCTGCGCCACCGCGGTCATCCGCGCTTCGGTGTAGCGGTAGGCGGCCGGACCGTCGCCGTCGATATTGCCGAAATTGCCCTGGCCGTCGACCAGCGGGTAGCGCGAGGCGAAATCCTGCGCGAGGCGCACCAGCGCGTCATAGATCGACTGGTCGCCATGCGGATGGAACGAACCCATCACGTCACCGACGATCTTGGCGGATTTCTTGAACGGCGTGCCGGGATCGAGGCGCAGCAGTCGCATTCCGTAAAGAATCCGGCGATGCACCGGTTTCAGCCCGTCGCGGGCATCCGGCAGCGCGCGATGCATGATGGTGGAAAGCGCGTAAGCGAGATAGCGCTCCTCGAGCGCCTCCCGCAGCATCACTTCGTGGATCTCAGCCGGCTCTGGCGGAATCAGTCTTTTTCCCATGGCGAGGAGTTACCCCTAGACGCCGAACGGGGCAAGAAGTGAATCACACTATCAAAGGCGCGTATGGCGTTCCCACAAGTTGCATCCCCAGCCAATCCCGCGCCGGCAACCGCCCGATGGGCGGCTGCCGGCGGATTTGAGTGAGCCCGCGTCGCTATTTCGATTTTTGTATCGACGTCACGGTGATCTGGCCGTTGACGCGGCCGGCGTCGAACCTGACCTTGTCACCGACTTTGACCGATTTCAGCATCGCGGGATCGGAAACGCGAAACACCATGGTCATGCTCTCATCATCCATGTCGAGGCTCTTGATCGGACCGTGCTTCAGCGTGATCTTGCCCACCGCCATGTCGATCTTCTTCACCTCGCCACGCACCGCGCCGTCCTGCGTAAATCCCGCGGAACTGACCATGGCGAGCCAACCCACGGTCAATATTGCAACATATCGGTTGATCTTCATCTTACATTCCTCTGTCGAAGCGTTCGCTCCATGAACGGCTATTTCACGATGACCTTGCCGATCATCCCGGCCTCCCGATGGGTCGGGATCAGGCAAGAATATTCAAAAGTGCCGATTTTCAAGAACTTCCACAGCACCTCTCCGGATTTCTTCGCGGCAAGGCGCAAGCCATTCGGCTCGTCATGCTCCATGTCGGGATTCTTCTTCATCGCCGCGCCATGCTTCAGATTCTCCGCGGTGGTCGCCAGCAGAAACTCATGAGCTTCCGCACCGACATTGCGGATCACGAAGCGCACCTGCTCGCCCCGCTTCACTTCGATCACAACCGGTGAATAATCCATCTCGTTCATAAGAATCTCGATCTTCCGCGCCGGCTTTTTCGGATCGCCGGGTTCTCCCGCGGAGTAACCGCCATGCCGTTCATGCGCGGCGGCCGCCGAGGCGTAGCAGATGCCAGCCAGCAGGATGAAGGTGACGCGTATTGTTGTCTTGATCATGTCAGTAGTCCGGTTAGTTGGGATCACGAAGTCATCGACGACGGGTTGTTACATCGACTTCTTCCCCTTCATGACCATTCCCTTCATGTCGCCCGACGCGGCGGGTTTGCTCGTCGCCTTGTCGTTGATCTGACGCGGGGCGTCGCCTGGAGACACCGCGACTTCATACGCCACAGTGCCCTTCGGAAAATCGTAAGCACCGGGATCCCTGTAATCGTCGCGGGCCAGGCCCTCGCGGATCTTCATCGTTGTGAACATCCCGCCCATTTCGATCGGACCGAACTGCCCCGATCCGCTCATCATCATCAGCGTGTTGTCGGGCAATGGCATTTCCATGTCACCCATCGAGCCGCCGGTAGAGCCCATCACCATGGCGTCCGGCGCGAGTTTGCCGATCGCTTTCGCCAGATCCTTTCTGGACACACCGATCAAATTTCGCACGTCATGCCCCATCGCGTTCATGGTGTGATGCGCCTTGTGGCAGTGAAACGCCCAGTCGCCGGGATTGTCGGCCGTGAAATCGAAGGCGCGAATGGCGCCGACCGGCACGTCGGCCGTCACTTCCGGCCATTGCGCGCTTTCCGGAACCCAGCCGCCATCGGTGCCACTGACCGCGAAAATGTGTCCGTGCAGGTGAATCGGATGGTTGGTCATGGTGAGGTTGCCGACGCGCACGCGCACACGATCCCCCAGGCGAACCGGCAGCGGATCGATCCCCGGGAAAACGCGGCTATTCCAGGCCCACATGTTGAAATTCGTCATCTCCGCCACCTTCGGCAAATAGGTGCCCGGATCGATGTCGTAGCTGCTCATGATGAAGACGAAGTCGCGATCGACCGGCCGGAAGCGCGCGTCGCGCGGATGCACGACGATCATCCCCATCATGCCCATCGCCATCTGGACCATCTCGTCCGAATGCGGATGATACATGAACGTCCCGCTATGCTTCATTTCGAACTCATAGACGAACGTCTTGCCCGGCGGGATGTGCGGCTGGTTCAAGCCACCGACGCCGTCCATGCCGCAGGGCAGGATCACGCCATGCCAATGAACGGTGGTGGGCTCGGGCAGTTTGTTGGTGACGAAGATGCGGACCTTGTCACCTTCGACCGTCTCAATGGTCGGCCCCGGCGACTGCCCGTTATAGCCCCACAAATGGACCTTCATACCCTCGGCAAATTCGCGCTCGACCGGCTCTGCCACCAGATGAAACTCTTTCCAGTCGCCATTCATCCGCCAGGGCAGCGTCCAACCGTTCAACGTCACCACTGGATTGTAATCGGGGCCACCCGACGGATGCAGCGGCGGCTGCGTCGCGGCCTTTTCCATCATCGGCGCCTCGGGGATATTCGCGGCCTGGGCTCGACCGGAGACCGCCGCCGCGCTGGCGAGCGCGGTCGCAGTACCGAGAAAATTTCGTCTGGACAACATGGGTCTCTCCATCTCTAGCGGCCGCCACCGGATAATTTCGCAAATGCCGAAATATTTGAATCGACAAGGTCGCCACGGCCCCCGCCATTGATGGCGGTCTGCAATTGCGATTGTGCGAGCCAAAAATCGCGTTTAGCCGCGATGGCGGCGCGCAATGCCGCGATACGCTGTCTGGCCTCCGTCAGCAGGGCAAACACGTCAACCTGCATGCTGCCGAAACGTAGTTGCATCTCTTCCGAGATAATTTTTCGAAGCGGCAGTACTTCGCGCTGATAATGGCCGGCGATGTCATAGGTTGATCGATACACCTGAAAGGCGTCGCGCGCTTCCGAGCGCGCGTTGACGGCCTTTTCGGTCAACAGATTGAAAGCCAATTTATAGGTTTCGGCGGCTTGGCGGACTCGAACTTCGCCGCCGTCGAAGATCGGAATCTGGAGCTGCACATCGAAACCCCGTTCGCCGAAAGCCGCTCCTGTCGGATCACGCGTCTTTCGATCGATCCCGGCGACGTCGAGCATTGTAACGAAGCGGCTCGCCTCTGTGAGGTTGAGTGACTTGGCCAGCGCTGCCAGTTCAATACGGGCGATCTGAAGGTCGATACGATGATCGATCGCCGCGACCTCGATGCGCGGCAACGACAGCGGTTGACGTGGCAGAGCGGGGAGCTTCCGCGGCACCCGGATATTAATGTCCTCTCCCCAGAGGCCGAGCAATCGGATCAGGCGCTCGCGGTAGCTCGCCGCATCCTGACGGCTGGTCGCCAGATCGGCGGTCGTCTCCGCGTAAAACACCTGCTCGCGAGCCTGGTCGAGCTTGTTCAGCGCGCCGGTCTCGCCGAGTTTCAATGCAAGCTGGGCGGTCGATTCCGCCGTCGACTTGGCGTCGGTCAGAAGGGTAGTGAGTTCATAGGTGGCTACCGTTTGATAATAGGCTCGCCGAACGTCAGCGGCCAGACGTAGCGTATCCTCGGCGGCACGGAGCTGGGCCTTCTGGAACCGCTGGCGGGCGATCTCCGATCGGAATGGTAGCGTAGCCAAAGCGAGGATATCGCCGACCACTTGCCGTTCAACCTCAAGCGCGCCGTTTCCGGCAATACGCGAAATGGAAAATCGTGGATTGGGCGGCAGGCTGTCGCCGACCATATCGGCTTCCGCCAGCGCCAGTTCATTATAGGAGGCCTGCAGGCCGCGATTGTTCAGGAGCGCGACCTGAACGGCGCTATCCATCGTCAGATCTCGCCGAGCAAGTCCCACGACCCAAGCATGGGCGCGTTGCGCGTCATCCCGCGTGCGGATGGAAACCACATCCTTTTCGATGGTTTCGCCGGCCACGCTGGAGACGACATTCATCCCACCGTCGGGCGAGAACGTCGCGCACCCCGATAACAGCACGGCCGACAGCAGCACGGTTGCCGCCGCGCGCGCCGCCCCGGAATGCAACCGAAGGGCAAATCGCTTTTCTGGTCTGGTGAACATCACGCGCTCCTATTGGCCGGGTTTCGGCGCCGGGGCGACGCGGTCGTTCCGCGCTCGCCATGGTGCGGGCGTGGTCGGGCGAAGGCCTGTGTAGGGAGCGATGGTCGAGCGGTAATTGGTACTTGCGACCTTGGCTCCGGGATCGGCGGGATCCGCACCGGCGAGAGGCGCCGTCATCGGCATGCACGATGTCACGGCCAATGCCGCGGCGGTCATGCCCGCGAGTTTGAGTAGTCTGATAGCCAACAGTCTTGCTGCCACCGAACCAACGGCGACAAGCATCGCATTACGCTGCGCAAGCATTTTATTTTCCTGAAATGACGATGGACCATGAGCGCGAGCCCTGTGAGAGCGTCGCACCACGTCGATGGGTCAGTTCAGGAGATGGGCGGCCGATAAAGAAGGGAGGGCGCGCTGTCTGCGATCTTCCGATGACCCTCGATTTCGCAAGGGGCGATGGGTACGGAAGGCCTGACAATATCGAAAAGCGCCGCCGGAAGCGCGACGACGCACATCAATCCGCAGCATTGCCCATCAGACGCATGCGTCGCCCTGCCGGGTTCCGGATAATTTTCCGTCGCCATCGACTGGGCAGCTTCGCCGGATTGCGCGGCCGAATGAGCATGCTTGTGGTGGACATCGTGCCGATGCGGCGACTGTGCCTCGCCGCCGACGTGGACCATACCAGTCATATGGCTTTCGCCCGTCAGGCAGGGCGCAATCAGATGCGGTCCCGGCAATGCGTAGGACATCGCCGGTGCCAGCACGCACAGCAAATACACCAGGGCGATAATCCACCCTGCTTTCAGCCGCTGCGCTCTGGTCAGACGAACCAGCATTGTGATCAATCAGCTCTCGGTTTCGATAGAGTTCTCATCATAACCGCGAATTCAACTCCCGCCAACACCGAACTGCGATTCAGGACAACGCACCGATCCGCGCCAGATGCTTCGCCACCGCGTTGATAAAACCCTCACGGGCGTCGGAATGGCCCTGCCCGCGCGGTTCCAGCACATTGCGCAGCAGAAAGCGGCCGGTGAGGTCGAAACCGTCCCTCAGGTCCTGGTCGGACCAGCTGTTGCGGCCATCGCCAGCGCCGTCCTCACGCAGAAACGGGGGTAGCCGCATCAACCGGTCGCGCCACGGTTCACCGGCCGACCGCGACACCGCCCCGCCGGACTTTGGCGAAACATAGATCAGATCGGTGGTGGCGCCGGTGGCGGCGCAGTTTTCCAGATCGAGGCCGAAGCCCAGCTCGGTCAGCATCGCCAGTTCGAACCGCACCACATGGATCGCGGCTTCGCTGACATCGTCGAAATCATTCAGGATGCGCTCCAGCATCTCGTAGATATCCTCATGCGGATCGCGTTCCGGCAACAGCCGGGCCAGCGATGCCAGATGGGTGACCCCATAGACCGCGTGGCCGGAGCCCAGCACGGTCGCGGCCCGCATCTTGGTGGCTTCCATCAGAAAATAGCCGAGCTGCTCGTCAATCCGGGCCCGCCAGGTCGCGCGCACGCTGTTGCCGGGCTGCAGCATCGGCCGCATTCTGGAGCCCGCGCCGCCGCGCACCATGCCGAGATGGCGGCCATGGTCTCGGGTCAGCAGTTCGACGATGGCGGAAGATTCGCCATGCCTGCGTACGCCCAGCACGATGCCTTCGTCGGTCCATTCCATGAACGGGACGTTATATGATTTTCACCGTGACTTCAGCATCCGGGGGTGAATCCGAAAGTCCTTTTTCAAGCGCGGATATCGACCGAAGCCGTGGTTCCGTGAAGTCGCAGCAGGGCGTCCAATGTCTGGCCAAGGGCTTCAACATTGCGACGGTCCCCCCTCGATTGCGCCCCCGTTATGCCCGCCCGCAAGGTCGCGAAAGCATCGATCGGCTCATTGTCCATGCGGTTGGCTTCGTCGGCTGGTGCGCTACCGCTGCCGGCCCATCGCGACGCCGGTGGTGACATCATGCCAAGCAGCGGACTGGACTCGTCGAGGGTCATCTTGCCGCTGCGGATCAAATCATTGACCGTGCTGCGCATCTCGGCCGGCGACATGCTGGAGAAATCGTAAGTGGAAATGCCCGCCCCGGAATTGGCGACTGAGGCACTGGATGCGGCCTCTGCCTTCTGAGACCGGTTCGCGCCCGGCACCACATACGATGCGGCGACCGAGGAGCTTGTAATCTGCATTCAAATTCCCCGAACTCAAACTTCATCGAGCGCCTCTGAGCAATTGTCGTACCAGACGTCGTGAACGAAAATGCGGGTGTTTTCTGAGAGTCAGTACTTGTGACCACGGGCAAATTCTTCCCAGGCGGTAAGAATTACCACCGCGGATCGGCAAGAATGCACTGGAATCGCCGTGCCTGCGCACCGCAAGAATGATGCCTTCGTGGTCTACTCCGTCGCGTCCATCGACCGGAATTTGGCAAAGCCTGACGGAGCGTAGCAGCAACGTCGGTGCGGAACGTTTGCCCGGCGCAGCAGTTGTGTTCCAGGCTCGCACCGAGGTCCCTGCCGGACCCGACCGGACATTTCATTGACAGACATTGCACCGATCCGTCTCCCCAAAGCGCCGGGGACGGCGCTCATCAACATGGCGATGGCCGCGCTGATCGTCACTGCGCTGTATTTCGGCCGCGAGATTCTGGTGCCGGTCGCGCTGGCCGTGTTGTTAAGTTTCGTGCTGGCGCCGTTTGTAATCCGGCTGCAATCCTGGCGCGTGCCGCGCACGCTTTCAGTGCTGGTCGCGGTGTTCATCGGATTTTCTATTATTTTCAGTCTTGGTGGCCTGATGGTGTCGCAGGCCAACCGCCTCGCCGAGGAATTACCGGGCTATCAGCAAACCCTGCGCGAAAAGATCCAGGGGTTGCGCGGTCTGGCCACCGGCGGATCGGGAACGTTGGAGCGCGCCTCCAAGGTGCTGCGCGAACTCGATAGCGAGTTACAAAATCCCTCCGCCAGCCGGAACGCGATCGATGGCCTGCGGCGCCAGCCATTCGACCGCCCGATCCCGGTCGAGATCCGGCAGCCTGATCCCGGCACGCTGTCGACGCTGGTGGCGATCATCCAGCCATTGCTGCAGCCGCTGACGACCACCGGTATCGTGGTGATTTTCGTCATCTTCATTCTGTTGCAGCGTCAGGATTTGCGAAACCGCTTCATCAGGCTTGCCGGCTCGCACGACATGCAGCGTACCACCGCGGCGCTCGACGACGCCGGCCAGCGGCTGAGCCGGCTGTTTCTGAACCAGATCATCGTCAACGCGTCGTTCGGCCTGCTGATCGGTATAGGCCTACAACTGATCGGCGTACCCAGCGCGCCACTATGGGGTCTGGTCGCGACCATTCTGCGCTTCGTGCCCTATGTCGGCTCTCCGATCTCCGCGGTATTCCCGCTGATCCTCGCCGCCGCGGTCGGGTCCGGCTGGGGAATGCTACTGATGACGGTCGCCCTGTTTGCCACGCTGCAATTGATCGCAGGCCAGATTGTCGAGCCACTCGTCTATGGTCGCAGTTCAGGCCTGTCGCCGGTCGCCATTGTCCTGTCCGCCTCGTTCTGGACCTGGCTGTGGGGACCGATCGGCCTGGTGCTGGCGACGCCGCTGACGATCTGCCTCGTCGTGGTGGGGCGCCACGTTGACCGTCTGCAGTTCTTCGACGTGCTGCTCGGCAACCAGCCGGCGCTGACGCCGCCGCAATTACTGTATCAACGCATGCTGGCCGGCGATCCGATCGAAGCGTCGCAGCAGGCGCAGACCTATCTCGAAGCCGCCACGCTGGCGGACTATCACGACAAGATCCTGCTGCCGGGTCTGCGGCTGGCCGAGCATGACGTCCGTCTCGGTCGGTTGCCGGGGGAACGGCTCGACCGCATCCTCGCAACCGTGAGCGAGGTCGTCGACGATCTCGACAGCCATGAAGACGTCATGGTCGCAGAAACTGCGACAGCCATCGATGACCGCTCCAGCCTGGCGCGGCTCGAAAGCAGTATCGTTCCGTTTGAGAACGACCGCCTGCCGGAAGCGTGGCAAAGCGCCGGCGCCGTCCTGTGCCTGCCCGGCTCCGGCAAGCTCGACGAAGCCGCCTCGCTGGTACTGGCGCAACTCCTCAAACGGCAGGGCATTGGCGCAGAAGCCGAGGCAGCCGATGCGCTGTCGATGTCGCGATTCTTCTCGCTGGATCTGTCACAGCGCTCGGCGCTGTGCATCTGCTACGTCGGCGAAACGTCGAATGCGATGATCCATTATGCGGTCCGGCGGCTGGCGAAGAAAAGCAGGAACAGCCGCATCATCGTCGCGCTGATCGCCGGCGAGAGCGACACCAAGCCCGCACCGATGCCCAATGTCACCGTCGTCACCGGAAATTTCAGCGATGTCGTTGGATCGATCCATGCACTGGCAACCGGCCGCATCTCATCGGCCGCGCTCGATGCGCTGGCCGCCGGTGTCGATGCGGCACTGGATCGGGCCGGCAAGGCCTGACCACTGCCACGCCTCAGGCGTTGAACCAGCCCTTGGCATCGCCGCTAAACGAATAATACAGCCCCGCGCCGGTCAGCGCGCAGGACACGATCTCGATCGCACTGTCGAACTGCAGCCCGTTGACGCCGAGGATCTGCAGCAGCGACAGCACCGAGAACGCCAGCGACGCCACCAGCACCCAGCGCGGCCAGCTCTTGCGGTGGTGGGCAGCATGGTTCACCAGAAAAACGAACAGCAGCAACATGCAGGCAGCAACGATGTTCGCCGCCAGGATGGTGGTTTCGCTGATATCGGAATCGGCGCCGCGGTCCTGAAACGCGATCGACAGCGCATCAAGCGTCAGCGACGCATACAGCAGCACTTCAAAGGTGAAGACATTCTTTGGAATCTTTTTCGGGGAAACCGCCATCGGGCCGACTGCACTTCCTGAATTATTCTCTTGGAAATTCGAGACCCATTTCGCGGTAGCGATTGGGATCATCGCCCCAGTTCTCGCGCACCTTGACGAACAGGAACAGATGTACCGGCACGCCGGTAATCTCGGCAATCTCCTTGCGGGAGTCGGCGCCGATCGACTTGATGGTCGCACCGCCCTTGCCAAGCACGATCTTGCGCTGGCTCTCACGCTCGACAAAGATCGTCTGCTCGATGCGGATCGACTTGTCCTTGCGCTCGGTCCAGGTGTCGGTTTCCACCGTCGACTGGTAGGGCAGTTCCTGATGCAACTGGCGGAAGATCTTTTCGCGGGTGATCTCGGCCGCAAGGTGCCGCATCGGCGCATCCGACATCTGGTCTTCGGGATAATGATACGGGCCCGGCGGCACGTCCTTGGCCAGCGCGCGGCGCAGATCGTCGACGCCGTCGCCGGTCATCGCCGAGATCATGAAGGTCTCGACGAATTTCATGCGCTCATTCGCGGCCATCGCCACTTTCAGCAACTTTTCCTTGGAGACGATATCGACCTTGTTGATCACCAGAAATTTCGGATGATTGACCTTTTCCAACTGGTTGAAGATCGCCTCGGCCTCCTCATCGATACCTTCGCGGGCGTCGAGCAGGATGCAGACCAGATCGGCATCATGGGCACCGCTCCAGGCGGTCTTCACCATGGCACGGTCGAGCCGGCGCTTGGGCTGGAAGATGCCAGGCGTGTCGACCAGGATGATCTGGGCATGGTCCTCGATCACGATGCCGCGGATCAGCGCGCGCGTGGTCTGCACCTTTCGCGACACGATGGTAACCTTGGAGCCGACCAGCGCATTGACCAGCGTGGACTTGCCGACATTGGGCGCGCCGATCAGCGCGACAAAACCGCAGCGGGTATCGGCCGGCGCCGCATGCGGCGCGTCATGCGGTTCGTCGTGAATCTCGTCGCGGGGTTCGTCGGCTACGTTCAAAACATCATCCTTCAATGCCGCCACTGCTGACGCCTTCACGCGCGATCATGGCCTGCGCGGCCGCCTTCTCGGCGGCGCGCTTGCTGCCGCCCTCGCCTTCCGCGGGCACCAGGCCCTGGACATCCACCGCGACCTTGAAATGCGGGTCGTGGTGCGGGCCCGATCGCTCGACCTCGCGGTAAACCGGCGTCGGCAGACCTTTGCCCTGCGCCCATTCCTGCAGCACGGTCTTGGCGTCGCGCAATGGCCGCACCGGCTTGCGCATCCGCTCGACCCAATTGCGCTGCACGAAACTTTCCGCGGCGGGGTAGCCCCCATCAAGGAAAATCGCGCCGATCACCGCCTCGCAGATGTCGCCGAGCACCGATTTGCGCAACCGGGCGCCGGCGCCGGCGCCGACCGTGCCGAGCTTGATGCCCTCGAGCAGACCCAGCGCGCGGGCCACATCGGCGCAGGTCTCCTTGCGCACCAGATCAGCCAGTCGCTTCGATAATTCGCCCTCGTCGGCGGGCGGAAAAGCCCGGTACAGCATGTCGGACACGACCAGGCCGAGCACATGATCACCGAGAAATTCAAGGCGCTGGTAGCTATCGGCGCGGTTGCGCGCGGCCTTCAATGCCGAGACGTGGGTAAAAGCAGTGGCCAGCAGCACCGGATCCTTGAAGACGTAGCTGATCCGGATTTCGATCTCGGCCGCAGCCGCCTTCAGCGTCGCGGTCTTGCGCTTCTTTCTCGCCGCGGCGGATTCCGGAATGGCCTCAGGCGGAGTCAATTCGTCGGTTCCCGCCGCGATGTCGATCGGATTTTTGCTATCGTCTTTCATCGCACGATAGAGAAGATGCGGCTCCAGCGCACCGCCGTCGGCCAGCGCCAGATCTGCCAGGCGTGCTCGCCCTCGGCGATCGAGAAGAAGATCATCTGCGCGCGCCCGACCAGGTTTTCATAGGGCACATAACCGACCGCCGACAGCACCCGGCTATCCGTGGAATTGTCGCGATTGTCGCCCATCATGAAGAAGTTGCCGGCCGGCACGGTGTAGACGTTGGTGTTGTCGTAGAAGCCGTTGTCGACGCAATCCAGCGACTCATAGGTCACGCCGTTGGGCAGCGTTTCTTTCCAGCGCTTGACGCGCGCGGTGGCGTCGGAGCCGCACGGATCCTCGCCGACGAAGTCGCTGAGCCGTTCGCGCTGCACCGGCTTGTCGTTGATGTAGAGCAGCCCTTCTTTCATCTGGACGCGGTCGCCCGGCAGCCCGATCACCCGCTTGATATAATCGGTGGTGTCATCTTTCGGCAGCCGGAATACGACGACGTCGCCCCGCGCGGGCTCGGAACCGAATACCCGGCCGGAGAAGATGTTGGGCGATAGCGGGATCGAATAATGGCTGTAGCCGTAGGAATATTTGGACACGAACAGGTAGTCGCCCACCAGCAAGGTGGCCTTCATCGAGCCGGACGGGATGTTGAACGGCTGGAACAGGAAGGTCCGGATCACCAGCGCAATCAGTAGGGCGTTGATCACGACGCGGATGGTTTCGCCGACGCCGCTTTCGGTCTTGGTTCCGGATGTCACGCTCATAGCTTTCCCGATTCCCGTCGCGATCGCCGCGCCGCTGGTGCTGTTGTCTCACGCGAAAGTGGCAACGCGATGAGAAAAGGCTCTGATTCTGATGTTTAGAGTTAATTGCGGCGCAAACCCAGAGGGGTTAGATCACAATCGGTCCGTTTGGGGCTATCGCCGGCTTTTTAGCCGGTTGTTCGCCGGGCTGCAATCGACGGAACCGTCATCCACCGCATTAAAATTGGCTAATGTTCTGGTGTAACTAGAGAATTCTGTTCGGGCGCGTTACTCTCGGTCAGGCTTCAGCCCGTTGTGGCGAAGGCTGCTGCTCGGAATTCGCTACCACTGCCCGATATGAAGCCTGACGCTCCTCGGCTTGTGCCCTCTCGTACAGAGCCCGGGTTCGACGAGCCAAGAACAGGCCAAACCCGATAACGAGAAACGTACCTACGACGGGCCAAATGAACGCGAAGATCGCAAAATTGGTCATCCTTGGATGCCTCCAAGTGTAGCTCGCCATGAAAGATGTGGGGCTGAACTTATCAAAAGGCAAACCAGAATCCTGCTGCGATCGTAAGGATGGCGACACCTGCAGCGACAAGACCATAGAACAGCGCAAACATGGGCCCGATTAGACCTACCGAAACGAACGCGGCAGCAAGGCCATTGAAATAATTGGCAAGCAATTTCAACTGTTCGTTATTGGCAGCCTTGTTCGTGAACCGTCCCGCGGCCGGTTGCGCTCGCATTTGACACGTTTGAGTTGCGTTCGTAAATACCGGTGGGGTCAGCCAGCCTCTATCTTCTCCGCCGAGATGATGACAAAGGCCTGCGCCAGCGGCCAGTCATCGGTGATGGTGAGGTCGATCCGCGTCTCAAAGCCCGCCGGTGTCAGCGCCTCCAGACGGGCCATGGCGCCGCCAGTGAGTTGCATCGTCGGTCGGCCACCCGGCAGATTGACCACCCCCATGTCGCGCCACCATACACCCTGGCGGATGCCGGTGCCGAGCGCCTTGGAACAGGCCTCCTTGGCGGCAAAGCGCTTGGCGTAGGTGGCGACCAGCATTCTTTCGTTGTTGGCACGACGCTGCGCCTTGGCGCGTTCGGCGGGGGTGAAAATGCGCTCCAGAAACCGCTCACCATGGCGTTCGATCACCTTGGCCACCCGCGTGATATCGATCAGGTCGGAGCCGATGCCGATGATCATGGGTTCGCGGCCAGTCTGGCCCGCCCGCGATCCATCGCCGCCCGCATCTGGCGCACGGTCTCGGCCAGGCCGACGAACAGCGCCTCGCCCATCATGAAGTATCCGATGTTCAATTCCATGATCCCGGGCAGCGCCGCCATCATCTCCGCGGTGGCATAATCGAGGCCGTGACCGGCGTGAACTTCCAGCCCAGCGGAATTCGCCAATGTCGTGCCGGCGACAATGCGCTGCCATTCGCTGGCGGCCTTGGCGGTGTTGCCGTCCTCGATGGCGTCACACCAGGCGCCGGTATGCAACTCGATCACCGGGGCGCGCAGCCTGGCGGCCATCTCGATCTGCTGAGGGTCGGCCGCGATGAACAGCGCCACGCGAATGCCGGCATCGCTGAATCGGGCGATCGAAGGTGCCAGCGACTCGCGCTGGCCAACCACGTCGAGACCGCCCTCGGTGGTCAGTTCCTCGCGCCGCTCCGGCACCAGGCAAACCGCGCGAGGCTTGGTTGCCAACGCGATCCGCACCATGTCCGGCGTCGCCGCCATCTCGAAATTCAGCGGCTTCGAAATCGCAGCCTTGAGCCGGGCCATGTCATTGTCGCGAATATGGCGGCGGTCCTCGCGCAGATGCGCGGTGATGCCATCGGCGCCGGCTTCGATGGCGGCAAGCGCGGCGCGCACGGGGTCGGGACGTTGCCCGCCTCGCGCATTACGCAAGGTGGCAACGTGATCGATGTTGACGCCGAGGCGCAGCGGCAAGGGCTTGGTCATGACGGCATTCCAGAGCTTGAAGAACAACGCTATCCGTTGACGCGCTCGACCTTGGCGACGACGGCCTTGGCGCGCAACTGGTTGATGATAGCGCTCAGATGCTTGAGGTCATAGACCTCGATATCGATGTTCTGCTCTGTGAAATCGGGCGAACGGCGGTGCATGCTGATGTTGTCGATGTTGCCGTCATGGTCGGCGATGACCTGGGCGATCTGCGCCAGACTGCCGGGCTCGTTGACATTCTGCACGAACAGCCGCGCCGGGAAACGCTGCGGCGAGGATTCGTCGACATCCCAGCGGACATCGACCCAGCGCTCCGGCTCCTCCTCGAAATCCTTCAGCGCCGGCGACTGGATCGGATAGATCGTGATGCCCTCGCCCGGCGTGACGATTCCGACAATGCGATCGCCGGGCACCGCGCCGCCATTCGGCGCGAATTTCACCGGCAGGTCGGAATTGATGCCACCGATCGAGATGATCGAGGTGAACCGCCCGACGCCATCGGGCGTCCGGACCCGGTCCGCGGTAGCCTTCCGGTTGCTGGTGGCGAAGCGGCCGATGCGCTCTTCCTTGTAGTCAGGATACATCGCCCGGACCACGTCGGCGGCCCGCAACTCTCCACGCCCGACCGAGGCCATCACGTCGTCGATCGTCGCGCGCGCCAGCCGCGGCAGCGCCCCCTTCAACTGGTCGTCGGCATATTCCATCTTGGCCCGGGCAAACAGCCGCTCGACGATGCGGCGGCCAAGACCGGCATATTGATCGCGCACCGCGGTGCGCGTCGCCCGGCGGATCGCGGCCCGAGCCTTGCCGGTGACGGCCAGTGATTCCCACGCCGAGGGCGGCGCCTGCTGCGCGGCGGAGGTCAGCACCTCGACCTCATCGCCGTTCTGCAATTCCGAGGACAATGGCGCAAACTTGCCGTTGATCTTGCAGCCCACGGCGCTGTTGCCGACATCGGTATGCACGGCATAGGCGAAATCCACCACATTGGCGTTGCGCGGCAACGCGATCAGCTTGCCCTTCGGGGTGAAGCAGAACACCTGGTCGTGAAACAGCTCGAGTTTGGTATGCTCCAGAAACTCTTCCGGATTGGTGCTTTCGGATAGAATCCCGATGGTATGGCGGAGCCAGGAAAAGGCATTGGATTCGCGCTTCAACATCTCGGTCGGCGAACCGATGCCATCCTTGTAGAACGCGTGCGCGGCGATACCGTATTCGGCGATCTGGTTCATATCCTCATCGCGGATCTGCAATTCGACCCGCTGGTTGCCAGGGCCGATCACCGTGGTGTGCAGCGAGCGATAGTCGTTCTGCTTCGGTGTCGAGATGTAGTCCTTGAAACGGCCGGGCACGACCGGCCAGGTGGTATGCACCACGCCGAGCGCCCGGTAGCATGCCTCCATGTCCTTCAGAACCACGCGAAAGCCGAAAATATCCGACAGCTGCTCGAAGCCGACCGATTTGCGCTTCATCTTGGTCCAGATCGAAAACGGCCTTTT
>JACMOT010000061.1 GCA_014377915.1 Tardiphaga sp. | reverse complement strand
TGACGCTCGCGACCGTCCGGTTCCTGGCCCTCGGCCCCCCCGGGGACCACGCACCCGCCCCGCCGCGCTGACGCCCGACTGTCACCCCCCTAGGAGTCTGTAGCGCGTAGATGCCGAGGGTTCCGGACTGAACGCATGATCCGGATGGACGGTGCGGCCCGGAATTGATCGGATGGGGGAATGAAGTCGTATCGGCCGTGGACCCCCACTCAGTCGTCGCTGATGCCGCAGTCGCCGATGGATTGGCTGCCGGAAGACCACTTGGCCTACTTCATCCTCGACCTGCTCGATGAGCTCGACCTCGGGGCAATCGAACGTGCGGTGCAGGCAAAGGATAGTCGCGGCGAGCGTCCCTACTCACCGCGGATGATGACGGCGCTGCTGTTGTATGGGTACGCGGTCGGCGTGTTCTCTTCGAGGAAGATTGAGCGCGCAACGCACGAAGACGTGCCGTTTCGGATGCTTGCGGCAGGCGAGCATCCGCACTTCACGACGGTGAACCAATTCCGAGGTCGGCACCGCGAGGCGCTCGCGGGGCTATTTCAGCAACTCCTCGAGGAGTGCATGTCGGCGGGATTGGTCAAACTCGGGCACGTGGCCATCGACGGGACCAAGATGAAAGCGAACGCGAGCAAGCACAAGGCGATGAGCTTCGACCGTATGAACAAGGACGAAGCGCGACTCTCGTCGGAGATCGAGGAGATGTTGAAGCACGCCGAAGCGGTCGATGCCGCCGAGGACAAGCTCTACGGCGTCGGGCAGCAGCCGAACGATCTGCCAGCAGAGCTGCGTCGACGCGAGGGGCGTCGGGACAAGATCCGGGCAACGCGCGCGGCATTGCAGGCCGAGACTGCGAAGAAACGGGCCGCGGAACTCGCCGGGCTCGCCGACGGCCTTCGTGAGCAAGCGGCGTCGCCAGCGGTCTCGTCGAAGCACCAAGCTGCACTTACGACGCGCGCGGCGCAGCACGACCAAGCATCAGCCGACCTCGATGACGACGATCCGCCTGCGCCGGGTGTGGATGCCGACTTGCCGACCAACACCCCGCCGAAGTACTGCGACGGCAGCCCCAAACCAACGGCACAGCGTAACTTCACCGACCCACACAGCCGCGTGATGATGCGCGACGGGGGCTACCTCCAGGCCTTCAACGGCCAGATCGCCGTCGACGAAGCACATCAGATCATCGTCGCAGCGGCGCTCAGCAACCAGTCTCCCGACGCCGAGTACTTCATCCCGATGATCGAGCGTGTCGTCAAAAACTGCGATGCCGCCCCGGCGGCCGTCACCGGCGACAACGGATACTTCTCGGCCGCGAACGTGCGCGCTGCCGAAGCGATGGGATGCGAGCCATTCATATCGGTCGGGCGCCAACGACGTGACGGCCGGCCCGAAGAGGAACCGCTCCCTCACCGTAGAACCGAGGCACATACCGCGATGCGCGCAGTGCTTGCGACCGAGCGAGGAAAAGCCGCGTACGCGCGTCGGAAGGCAACGGTCGAGCCCGTCTTCGGCCAGATCAAAACCTGCCGCGGCTACCGGCAAGCGTCGTTTCGCGGCCTCTTCAAGAACCGCTGCGAATGGCTCTTCGTGTGCGCCACCCACAACCTGCTCAAGCTATGGCGCGCCTTGACGGCAAGAGCCGCGACAGCGGCGCTCGCGGCGTAGCCTTGCATCGCGACCACCCCGCGTGCGGCAACGCCGCCAGGTCGCGCCAAGATGCATGACCTGCAATGCGCTACGGACTCCTAGTTGACGCTGGCTTGCTCGCGCGACATCGAGGCGGCGGTCGCGAGTGCATCGGCGAGGTCCTCCGAGAGTGCGGAGCCCTGGTCGAACATCACGAAGAACCCAGGGCCAGGCCGGTGCTGGTTGCCGGCG
>JACMOT010000627.1 GCA_014377915.1 Tardiphaga sp. | reverse complement strand
GCAATCCAGAAAGCGGCAAGCGAAGACTGGATTGCTTCGTCGCAAGGGCTCCTCGCAATGACGGCTGAGAGGCCTTTCCCCAAATTCTAATCGTGTCCGTGCGGCGCAACCGGCAATCCCAGGCCGAATGTGTCCGACAGATCCTTGACCTGCGCCGGCGACAGGAACCGCGGGTTCAGGCCGCGCAGCAGCAGATAGAGTTTGGCCGTCTCTTCCAGTTCCTCGACCGCATACACCGCCGCTTCCAGCGAGTCGCCGGCGACCACCGGGCCGTGATTGGCCAGCAGCACCGAGGAATACTTCCCCGCCAGCCCCTTGATGGCGTCGGCGACGGCGGGGTCGCCGGGCCGATAATACGGCACCAGAGCGGTAGCGCCGCATTTCATCAGATAATACGGCGTCATCGGCGGCAGCGCGGCGCGGGGATCGATCTCCGGCAGCATCGACAGCGCCACCGAATGCGTCGAGTGCAGATGCACCACCGCCCGCGACGTGGCGCGGGTCTCGTACAGTGCGCTGTGCAGCGGCACTTCCTTGGTCGGCGGATCCCCCGCCAGCAGTCGGCCGTCGGCGGACAGACGCGACAGTTTGGCCGGGTCGAGCGAGCCCAGCGAGGCGTTGGTCGGCGTCACCAGCCAGCCGCCATCCTCGCAACGCACGCTGATATTGCCGGACGAGCCCGGCGTCAGCCCGCGCTCGAACAGCGAGCGGCCGAGCCGGCAGATGTCGTCGCGCAATCTGGTCTCGTTCATGGCGTTCCCCGTGGCGCCTTGTCCCACGCTTTGGCATCATGGCCAAGCCGTGATACCGAGGGTCAAGGTCGAGCAGCAAGCCGGCCACGAGGACGCCAGGGAAGCCCGCATGCCAGCCAATGAGAAACCGCGCGTCACCGTCATCGGGCTGGGCTCGATGGGCTATGGCATGGCGACATCGCTGCGCCGTGCCGGATTTACCGTGACCGGCTGCGACGTCTCGGCGGACGCGGTGCAGCGCTTCGTCGGCGAAGGCGGGCAGGGCGCCGCCACCCCGGCCGCGGCCGCGCAGCAGGCCGACATCGTCATCAGCGTCGTCGTCAATGCGGCCCAGACCGAGGCCATCCTGTTCGGCGCCGGCGGGGTCGCCGAGACCCTGGCCAGGGACGCCGTGTTCGTTTCCTCCGCGACGATGGATCCGGATGTGGCGCGGAGACTGGCGAAGCAGCTCGAAGCCAGCGGGCGGCATTATCTGGACGCCCCGATTTCCGGCGGCGCGCAGCGCGCGGCGGAAGGCGAGCTCACCATCCTGGCGTCCGGCAGCCAGGCGGCGTTCGCCAGAGCGCGGCCGGCGCTCGACGCGATGGCCGCCAAACTCTACGAACTCGGCGACGAGGCCGGGCAGGGCGCCGCCTTCAAGATGATCAACCAGCTGCTCGCCGGCGTGCACATCGCCGCGGCGTCGGAGGCGATCGCGTTCGCGGCCAAGCAGGGCCTCGATATCCGCAAGGTCTATGAGGTGATCACGGCCTCGGCCGGCAATTCCTGGATGTTCGAGAACCGGGTGCCGCATGTGCTCGACGGCGACTACACGCCGCGCAGCGCGGTCGATATCTTCGTCAAGGATCTTGGCATCATCCAGGACATGGCGCGCACGGCGAAATTCCCGGTGCCGGTGTCGGCGGCGGCGCTGCAGATGTTCTTGATGACGTCGGCGTCCGGCATGGGCCGCGACGACGACGCCTCGGTCGCGCGGATGTATGCCAGGGTTACCGGGACGAAGTTGCCGGGCGACTCATAGGGAATGGCCGTCATTGCGAGGTCAGGGAAAGCCAATTGACTTTCCCCTCAGCGAAGCGACGCAACGATGCAGAAAGCCATAAGCAAGAACTGGATTGCTTCGTCGCAAATGCTCCTCGCAATGACGGGGTGAGGGATCCGCGTAAAAACCGCACAAGGAAGCTTCTGTAATGCCCCGTTTCGCCGCCAATCTCTCGATGATGTTTACCGAGCATCCGTTCCTCGATCGCTTTGATGCCGCGGCCAAGGCCGGCTTCAGCGCGGTTGAATTCCTGTTTCCCTACGAGCATCCTCCGGAAGCCATCGCCGAACGGCTGCGGCGCAACGGGCTGACGCAGGCGCTGTTCAACCTGCCGCCGGGCGACTGGGATGCCGGCGAGAAGGGCTTTGCGGCGCGGCCGGACAAGTTCGACGAGTTGCGGCAAAGCATCCACACGGCGCTGCCCTATGCCCAGGCCACCGGGGTTCGCCGCCTGCATCTGATGGCCGGGATCGCCGACCGCAAGGATCCGAAGGCGGTGGCGGCGTTTCGCAAGTCGGTGGAGTGGACCGCCGATGTTCTCGGCGAGCACGGTATCGATGTGGTGCTCGAGCCGATCAATCCGCGCGACGTGCCCGGCTATTTTCTCAACGATTTCATGTTTGCGCGCGACCTGATCGTCGACATGAAAATTCCCAATGTCGGGCTGCAGTTCGACATCTATCACTGCCAGATCCTGCATGGCGACGTCACCATGCGGCTGCGCGAAATGCTGCCGCATATCGGCCATATCCAGATCGCCAGCGTGCCGTCGCGCAACGAACCCGGCGAGGAGCTGAACTATCCGTTCCTGTTCGCGGAACTGGACCGGCTCGGTTACGAGCATTTTGTCGGCTGCGAATATCGCCCGGCGGGCGATACCGTCGCCGGTCTCGGCTGGTTCAAGCCTTACGCCGGGGTCGAGGTATGACGCTGGCGCTGGGCTGTATCGCCGACGATTACACCGGGGCCTCCGACCTCGCCAACACGCTGACGCGTTGCGGGCTGCGCACGGTGCAGACCATCGGCATTCCCGCCGACGATCTCGAACTGCCCGAGGTCGATGCGGTCGTGGTATCGCTGAAGAGCCGGTCGATCGAGCCAGGGCTGGCGGTCGAGCGGTCGCGCGCGGCGGAAAAATGGATTCGCGGCCGCGGCGCGTCGCATGTGCTGTTCAAGATCTGCTCGACCTTCGATTCCACCGACCGGGGCAATATCGGCCCGGTCATGGATGCGCTGCGTGCCGACGCCGATGAGGCGATCGTGCTGGTGACGCCGGCATTTCCGGAGACCGGCCGCACCGTCTATCAGGGCAACCTGTTCGTCGGGTCGGTGTCGCTGAGCGAGAGCCCGCTGAAGGATCATCCGCTCAACCCGATGCATGATTCCAATCTCGTCCGGGTATTGGCGCGGCAGAGCGCGAAGACCGTTGGCCTGCTCGATCTCGCCACTGTCGCGCGTGGGCCGGATGCGGTTCGTGCGCATCTGGCCGATCTGATCACGCACGGTTTTGGAGCGGCGATCGCGGACGCCGTGTTCGCCCGCGATCTCGAGACGATCGGCGCCGTGGCGCTGGAGCATCGCGTGTCGGTCGGCGCGTCCGGGCTGGGCCTTGGGCTGGCTCGCGCGCTGGTCGCGTCGGGCCGGGTGAAGGCGGTGGCCACCACTGAAGTTTCGGCAGTGGCCGTCGGCGGCGCCGCGGCCTGCCTGGCCGGCAGTTGCTCGCAGGCGACGCTGCGGCAGATCGTGCACGCCGAGCAGGCGATGCCGGTGCTGCGTCTCGATCCCGAACGCGTACTGGCTGGCGAGGGGACCGCGGCGGCGCTGGCCTGGGCGAAGGACCGCCTCGGCAAGGGCCCGATCCTGATCGCCTCCAGTTCGACCCCGGATCAGGTCGCGGCGGTGCAGGCGCGGCATGGCCGCGACGCGGCCGGTCATGCGATCGAGCAGGCGATGGCCGATCTGGCGGAAGCACTGGTCCAGGCTGGCGTCCGCCGTCTGGTGGTCGCCGGCGGCGGGACGTCGGGCGCGGTGGTCGACCGGCTCGGAATTCCTGGCTTCCTGGTCGGCGCCGAAATCGCAGCCGGCGTGCCGGTACTACGCGCCGTCGGCGCCCCGGAGCCAATGCTGCTGGCGCTGAAGTCCGGTAATTTTGGCGGAGTCGATTTTTTCGCGGATGCGCTCGCGCTGATGCGCTGACGCCTGCGCGCGGGCCGTTTGGTATCTCGTTACGTCGCCACCTGTCCTCTCATACCGCGGTGTAGCGCCGTGCGGGCCTGGTTCCGTAACCCTACGTGGATGCAATTTAACGGGGCTGTCACGGCGATACGTCATTTTCGCTCTGGCTTGCCGCCCTGATTGGTGGTGTCGAAATTCCCCTGGCTGTCGCATGGCGATCACATGGCGCGGGTCGGCGCTGATCATCGCGGGTCGTACTCACATTGCGGACTATCATGACATTCAAGGGTATGCGGATATGATCAAGATCAATCGCATCGGCAACAAGCTCGGCATTGCCAGCGCCGTTGGAATTCTGCTGTCGCTGGCGATGACCACCAATCAGATCATCAGCGAAACCGCGGTTGAGGAAGCCAGTCGCCGCGCCGATGTGCAGCAGCGGGTCGGTACCAGCGTGATCAAGGTCGAGTCGGAATTGCGCAACCTGCAACTGACCAACCGCGGTGCCCGACTGGCCAGGAATGTCGCGGAACTGAACCGCTTCACGGCTGCTTTTGAAGTAGCGATCGTGACGATCAACAACCAAATGGACCAGGGTCTTGCTATCGCGGTCAAGCCGGAGAATAGGGAGCGCCTCGGCAAGCTCAAGATTCTGGTCGCGGAGTACCGCG
>JACMOT010000626.1 GCA_014377915.1 Tardiphaga sp. | reverse complement strand
TCTTGTCGGAAACGATCACGGCGACGTCGGGGGCGTGTTCGGCGAAGAAGGCGCGGACGGAATCGAGACTCATATCGGAAAGCTCCAGAGGCGACGCGGTCGCCGTCTTGCGAAAAATTGACACGTAGCGTGGGAGCGGCGGAACGGATTTTTCGCCGCACGGTTCTGCCCACGAAGACGTTGACCGCTTGCTGTGTATCTTTGGCGCCGGACGCGGATAGCCAACAGAGGTTCGTTTTCGACGACGTGGCCATTCGGGGCACGCGTTGCCGGATAGCCTGCTCGTTTCCGTGGCTGCTATCGTGTGTGTGAACTATATGCCGAGCAGTTTTCGCGCGTTGTTCTTTAGCACCTTCGGCCGGATGTCGTCGCGGATTTCCAGCTTGGCGAAATCGGCCATCCAACGGTCCGGCATGATCACCGGCCAGTCGGAGCCGAACAGCATCTTGTCCTGCAGGATCGAGTTGATGTAGCGCACCAGGATCGGCGGGAAATATTTCGGCGACCAGCCGGACAGGTCGATATAGACATTCGGCTTGTGGGTGGCGACCGACAGCGCTTCTTCCTGCCAGGGAAAGGATGGGTGCGCGAGAATGATCTTCATGTCGGGAAAATCCACCGCGACATCGTCGACATGCATCGGGTTGGAATATTTCAGCCGCATCCCCATGCCGCCGGGCATGCCGGAGCCGACGCCGGTCTGGCCGGTGTGGAACAGGGCGATAGCGCCACCCTCCTGGATCGCCTCATAGAGCGGGTAGGCCATGCGGTCATTGGGATAGAAACCCTGCATGGTCGGGTGGAATTTGAAGCCCTTGATGCCGTAATCGGCGATCAGCCGCCGCGCCTCGCGTACGCCGAGCTTGCCCTTGTGTGGATCGATCGATGCGAACGGGATCAGCACATCGGCATTCTGCCGCGTCAACTCGATCATCTCGTCATTGTTGTAGCGCCGGAAGCCGGTCTCGCGCTCGGCATCGACCGGGAAGATCACCGCGGCGATTTTCTTTGCGCGATAATAGGCCGCTGTCTCCGGAATCGTCGGCGGGTGCTTGTGCGGCGACTTGAAATAGTCGGCCATTCTGGCCTGAAAGTCGTCATAGCCGTCGTCGCCATGGCAGCCGCACGGTTCCTCGGCATGGGTATGGATGTCGATCGCGACCAGCTCATCCGGATCGATCAGTTTCATGCCGTCACTCCCTCGATGTGCATATTCATTCGCACGCGGGTTGCCTTACCAAAAAGGCCGCGCCTTTAACAGTCGCGTCGCACTGGTTGTTTACCCGGCCGGTGTCGTCTGGGTGCGGATGTCCTGCGCGGTGCGCCGCAGCGCGATGAGGAAGCGGTCCCGGGCGGCGGCTTCGTCGATGGTGCCGGAAATCGTATTGATGCTGATGGCGGCGACCACCTTTCCGGCCTGGTCGCGTACCGGGACGGCGATGCCGCAGATGGCGGGATCGAGTTCACCATCTACCCAGGCATAGCCGTCGGCGTCGGCGCGGCGCAATTGTTCGGAAAGCGCGCGGGCATCCACGATCGTGCGCGGCGTGACCTTCCTGAATTCCGTCGTGGCCAGATAATGCGCGCGCTGCCCTGGTGGCAGCGCCGCCAGCAAGACGCGGCCGAGCGACACCAGATGGGCCGGCAGCCGGCTGCCGACGGCGAGATTGGCCGACAGGATCCGCCGCGCCGGCAGCCGCAGCGCATAAACAATCTCGGTCTCGTCCAGCACGGCCAGCGCGCAGGATTCGCCGAACTCGTTGCGCAAATCTTCCAGCGCGCGCTGCGCGTAGCCCCAATAGGGCAGGGCATTCAGATAGGACAGGCCGAGTCCGAGCGCGCGTGGCCGCAGGCTGAAGTAACGACCATCAGCCTCGCAATATTTCAACGCCACCAGCGTAGTCAGCATACGCCGGGCGGTGGCGCGGCTGAGGCCGGCGATACTGGCGACTTCGGACATGGTCTGCCGTCCGGGAGGGCGGCCGAGCGCCTCGACCACGGCGAAGCCGCGTGCGATCGCGCGGACAAAGCCGTCGCTTTCCTTGACCATGGTTACGTCCGGAGTTGTCAGTACAAAAAATTAGGATCAATAATATTGAAAAAACGAACAAAAAGTTCGTCCAGCGAACGATATTGGAGAAAGCGCGATGGTGCAAGCTGAAGCTTTCGAGACTGATTTCTGGAAGCACGCCAATGTGCGAAAGGTCTGGGATGACATCGTGCCCGGCGAGCCGCGCAAGACTCTGCCTTATGTACTGACGCAAGAAGCGATCGAACTATACTGCCGCTCGGTCGGTGAAACCCACCCGCTGTATTTTGACGACGTCTACGCCGGGACCACGCCGTTCGGCGGACGGATCGCGCCGCCATCTATCCATATCCTGCTGATGTTCACCTGCACCCCGGCAGATGACTGGATGCGCACGCCCGGCACCGTCAACGCTGGCCAGTCGTGGAGCTACAACAAGCCGGCGCGTCCCGGCGACACGATCACGCTGCAGGCCCGCGCGCTCGACAAGTTCATCAAGCGTGAGCGGCTCTTTGTGGTCCATGACAACGTGTTCTTCAACCAGCACGGCGACGTCATCTGTTCTGGTCGCGGCCATACCATCCGACCGATGTGAAGGACGAAGAATCAATCATGCCCCCCAACTTCGAAAAACTTGCCATCGGCGACCTTATCGACGGTCCGACATTCGCCGTCTCACGCGAGTCGATCCGGCTGTTTTGTGACGGTTCGCTCGACTACAATCCGCTGCACCTCGACGACGACTACATGAAGAACAGCTTTGGCAAGACCAATTTCGGTGGCATCATCATGCACGGCATGACCAATTTCGGCCTGATCACGCGCATGATCACGGATTGGGCCTATCCCGCTGGGGCCGTGCATCGCCGGCTCGAAACGCGCTGGGTCAAGCCGGTAAAACCCGGTGATACGATTCAGCCGGTTGGTATCATCAAGGCCAAGCAAGGCACAGAGCGTTCGCGCTGGGTATTGATCGATGTCCTGGTGCGGAACCAGAATGATGAAAAGGTTGCAACCGGCGAGGCGATGGTTGAATTTCCATCGCTGGTATAAATAATAGATATAGCGGCAATCTAAGTCGTTCACCGGACAAAAACGTGCGGGGTCGAAATGAAAATGCTCGCGGGGCTCTCGGCGGCGTGCCTGTTACTTGGTGGCGCGGTCGCGTCGGCGCAGGCGCCGAGCCTTCCAGTCAGCACCATCAAGATAATAGTGCCGTTTCCGGCCGGCGGCACCACCGACATCCTGGCGCGCTTTATCGCGCAATATCTTGGCGAAAAACTCGGCGTCTCCACGCTTGTCGAGAACAGGCCCGGCGCGTCGGGTAGCATCGGATCCGAGATGGTGGCGAAATCGCCGGCGGATGGCAGCGTGCTGCTGCTGACCGCGACGCATCATGTCATCAATCCCAGCCTGCGCCGTCATTTGCCCTATGACACGCAAAGGGACTTTTCGCCGATTGCCGTGGTCGCCACGGCGCCGAACGCGCTGGTCGTGACGAAGAACTTTCCGGCGGCAAATCTCGCGGAACTGATCGCGATGGCGAAGCAGGCGCCCGGCAAATTGTCGTTCGGCTCGTCCGGCGTCGGCGGCTCCAATCATCTGTCGGGCGAATTGTTCAAGGAAATGGCCGGCATCGAGATCGAACACATTCCCTACAAGGGCGCGGCTCCGGCCATGAACGATCTGGTTGGTGGTCATATCCCGATCATGTTCGATACGCTGCCGACGGTAATCCCCGGTGCCGAAGCCGGCACCATCCGCGTGCTCGCCGTCACCAGCCTGATCCGGGCGGCGTCGCTGCCTGACGTGCCGACGCTGGACGAGTCCGGCGTCCGGGGGTTTGAAGCCAGCTCTTGGTTTGGGCTCTATATGCCCAGGGCGGACGGTAATCCCGCCTACACCCGGCTGGTGGCGGCGATGGCCGAGATTTTGGCGGCCCCCGCCACCCGGGAAAAATTCGCAATCCAGGGTGTTGGGCCCGGCCAACTCACCGGGGCCGCCTTCGCCGCCTTTGTCGATTCGGAGATCGGTAAGTGGAGCGGGGTGGTGCGTCGCGCCCATGTCCCGCAGGAATAGGCTGCAAGTCGCCGCCCGGAAGCCGAAATAGCCGCGAATATCGCCGGACCGTGAGCCGAAAGGGGCAGATTAGATTGACATTCCGGGACCCGATGGCCTAGAAACCGGCTGTCCCGGGCGGCTCGTTCGCCAGCGGGGGCAAACCCATTTTTCAGTTTCGGCCTGTCGCACACGGCCTTTCAAGCTATCAGGATTTGACCCATGAAAGTCCGTAACTCGTTGAAGTCGCTGCGCGCCCGTCATCGTGATAACGTTCTGGTCCGTCGCAAAGGCCGGGTTTACGTGATCAACAAGGTGCAGCGTCGCTTCAAGGCTCGTCAGGGCTGATCGGCGGCTAATTCCGGTTTGATGGTCCGCAGGGCCTGATAAAATTCCGAGATCACGGCTGTGTGACGCGTTTGCTGCTTTGCAGCGCGTTTTGTCATGTCTAGACTTGCGGCATGGCTAGATTAACCGTCGCAGGTCTTGGAATTGTGCTCGCTGCGCTGCTTGCCGCAGCGCCGGTCGATGCACAGGTGACCGCCCCTCCGGGCGCCGCGAAGAAACTTCCCGAGGCTCCGGCGAAACTGCCGAAGGTTGGCGCCGACAAGACGCGCGGGCTGGATTTCCTGTTCGGGGCGCTGAAGGCAGCCCCCGACGAGGACAGCGCCAAGCACGTCGAAGCGCGAATCTGGGCGTTGTGGAGCCAGACTTCGAGCGACACTACCGCTCTGCTGATGGTGCGCGCCAAGACGGCGCTGGACGCCAAACAGGTCGATGTCGCGCTGAAACTGCTCACCGCGGTCATCAAGCTTCGTCCGGACTATATCGAAGGCTGGAACCGGCGCGCCACGCTGTATTATCTGCAGAACGATTACACCCGTTCGCTGCAGGACATCGAGCAGGTACTGGTGCGCGAGCCGCGCCATTTCGGCGCGCTCGCTGGCCTCGGCATGATCATGCAGGAACTTGGCGACGACAAACGCGCGCTGGATGCATTTCGCAAGGCGCTCGACATCAATCCGCGGCTCGAAAAAGTGCCTGAACTCGTCAAGACCCTGACCGAAAAGGTCGAAGGCCGCGATATCTGATCTCGAGGAAATGATCGCCGGGTCGAACAGGGTGTAAACTTGGCGCCGCGCGGTGCTCGGCTGATGCATGGCAGCCCCATGCCAGAATTTAATTGTCCCGGCAGCACACTTCCGACACATCGGAACGGCCAAACAGGATATTCCGATCATCCGCCGGAAGGGAAACCCGTTGGCGCCAAAGTCTCTCCCGCTGTTCGCCTTGCTGTGCCTGCTGTTGGCTGCCCCCGCGGCGGCCCAGAATGTTGCCACACCGGCCGCCAGCGCTGTCCAGGGCCTGACGCCCGAACAGGCCAATCGCGCGTTGGAGACCCTGCAGGACGACGGCAAGCGCAACGCGATGATCGACACGCTGCGTGCGATCGCACAGGCGACGCCGGCCCAGCCCGAGACCAAGCCGGTGATCCCGCTGGTGGCCGACAGCCTGGGCGCGCAACTGTTGCTGACTATTTCGCAGCAGGTAGGCGAGACCGCGCGCGAGGTAGCCGACGCCGCGCGCTCCGTCGCCCGTCTGCCGTGGCTGTGGCACTGGCTGCAGCGCGCCGCCAATGATCCGGCCACCTATGAATTATTGTTCGATATCGCCTGGAAACTGGTGCTGGTGTTCGGCGGCGCGCTGGCAGCGGAATGGCTGGTCAGTCGTCTGCTGCGCCGGCCGCTGACGCTGCTGGGGCTCCGGATTCCGTATTCGGCGCGCGCCCCCGCCCGGGTAATCGAACAAATCGATCCACCGTCCTCGACAGCCGACATCACCGAAGTGCCCGACCTGCATCGGCGACACCGCAGCTTGACCCGGGCCTGGCAGTCGCTGGTGCGGTTGCCGTTCGTGCTCGGTCGCCTCGCGCTCGAACTGCTACCGGTGGTGGCGTTCGCCGGCGTGGTGACGATGATCCTCAGCACCGACATCGGCGACGCCGGCGTGACGCGTCTGGCCATTCTCGCGATCGTCAATGGCTACCTGGTCGCGCGTGGCATCATCTGCCTGACCCGCGCCCTGTTCGGTCCGCTCAGCCTGTTCATGGTGCGCGAGGAAACCGCGGCCTATATCGAGATCTGGACCCGTCGCTTGGTCGCGATCGGTGTCTCCGGCATCGCCTTCGCCAATGTCGCGCTGCTTCTCGGCCTGCACCGGCCGGGCTATGCCGCGCTGATTCGGCTGGTCATGCTGGCGGTGCATTTATTCGTCGTCGTGATCATCCTGCAGTGCCGCCGCCCCGTCGCGCAGGCGATCCGCGCGCCGGTCGGCGCCACCAGCCTGATGAGTATCGTCCGCAATCGCTTTGCGGGTCTGTGGCACGTGCTGGCCATCGCCGTGGTGCTGGCGCTGTGGGGCGTCTGGGCGCTCAACATCCAGAATGGCTATTCGCTGTTGCTGCAATATTTCGTCGGTACCTTGGTGGTGGTGCTGGCCACGCGTTTGGCTTCGATGGTCGCGCTCAGCCTGATTGACCGCGGCTTCCGCATCCAGCCGGAAGTGCTGCTGCGTTTTCCCGGACTGGAAGCCCGCGCCAACCGCTATTTGCCGCTGCTGCGCCGGGTGGTGGCCGCGATTATCGCGGTGATCGGGGTCGTAGCCCTGCTGGAAGTGTGGGGTGTCAACGCGCTGGTGTGGTTCTATGGCGGCCAGATCGGTAACCGCGTCGTCTCCGCGGTGGCCACCGTCGGCGTTGCCACGTTGGCCGCGGTGGCAGTCTGGGAAGGCAGCAATGCGCTGATGGATCGGCAGATCGCGGTGCTGACGCGCGACTCGCATTTCGCCCGTGCCGCCCGGCTGCGCACGTTCCAGCCGATGCTGCGTACCACGCTGCTATGCGTAATCGTGGCGGTGGTGGCGCTGACCGCGCTGAGCGAGATCGGCGTCAATGTGGCGCCGCTGCTGGCCGGCGCCGGAATTCTCGGCATCGCCATCGGCTTCGGTTCGCAGAAGCTGGTGCAGGACATCATCACCGGGCTATTCCTGCTGCTCGAAAACACCGTGCAGGTCGGCGACACCGTCACGGTGTCAGGCCTGTCCGGCGTCGTGGAGAATGTCTCGATCCGCACCATCCGGTTGCGCGCCGGCGATGGCGCTGTGCATATCATTCCGTTCAGCGCGGTGACGACGATCACCAATTCGAGCCGCGGCGCCGGCAATGCGTCGGTGAGCGTCAGTGTCGCCTACAAGGAAGACACCGATCGTGCCGGCCAGATCCTCAAGGACATTGTCACGCAGATGCGCGGCGAGACTGCGTTCCGGCCATTGATCAATAGCGATCTGGAATTGTGGGGCGTCGATAAGGTCGATGGTGCGATGGCATCGATCGTGGGCCAGATCCGTTGCACCGATTCCGGGCGCTGGGCGGTTCAGCGCGAATTCAATCGAAGGCTCAAGCTGCGCTTCCAGGACGAAGGCATCGAGATATATAATGGCCAGCAGACGATCCTGGTTCAGGTGCCGATGCCGGAATTTGGCGATACTGCGGATTATGTTGCCGCCGACGACCATACTGACGCCAAGCCGTCAACGCGCCGCATCGCGGGCAGGGCCTAGCCGATTGGCGGCCGTCAGTCCCGAACGATCAGTTCAGCAACGCGTGGCCCGGCCGTAACGCGCCGAACATCTGCTGGGCATGCAATCGCCGCAGCTCGCTTTCCAACTGCTCATTGACCAGCAGGAGCGCCTTTACGGCACCGCGCAGGTCGCCGTTGCAGGTGGCGATGATTTCATCGATCACGGTTTCGTTGGGCTCGCGGGACATTTTCACTTCTCCGTTTCAGGAGTTTATTCTTGGGCCTCAATTTGGGAACAATGCGGCAGCTGGTACGTGGTTCCTGTGGATAGCGTGGATAGTTCCAGTTTTTGCACCTTCAAGCCATATCGTGGCGAAACGGGAAGTGACGCCCATATGAAGCGGGTAATTGTATTGGGCTCCCCCCGTGAGAAAATCCGTGATCGTGCTGCTGGCTTTGCTCGTGATCCCGCTTGCCGTGTCGGCGGTCAAATACTGGATCGGCGATCGCGGGGAGAACTGGCAGCGCGCCGACCGCTCCAGCGCCGGGCTGTTGCCGCTGCCGGCCGCGCATCCGGAGGCGCTGGTTCGGGTCTTCGCGGCGCGCACCGTGCGCTGGCGCGGCATCTTTGCTGTTCACACCTGGCTGGTGTTCAAGGAACAGGGCGCCGCGCGATACACCAGATATGATTATACCGCATGGGGCGAGCCGATCCGGATCAACGGCTTTGCCGCCGATGGCCGCTGGTTCGGCGAAGCGCCGACCCCGATCGCATCTGCTGATGGGGACAGGGCAGCGGCGATGATTCCTAAAATCCAGGCTGCGATCGCGAGCTATTCCTGGCGCGCCGACGGCGACTACCGGGCCTGGCCCGGGCCGAACTCGAACACCTTCGTCGCCGCCGTGCTGTCGGCGGTGCCGGAGTTGCAGGTGGCATTGCCGCCAAATGCGATCGGCAAGGATTTTCCCTGGACCGGCGACGCGTTTGGCTGGACGCCATCGGGGACCGGCATTCGCGCGACGCTCGGCGGTTACCTGGGACTCACCATTGGCTGGGTCGAAGGGGTTGAGGTCAACGTCCTAGGTGCCGTGCTCGGCGTTGATATCCGCCGTCCGGCGATCAAGCTGCCCGGTATCGGCCGGCTTGGAGTCGGCGCGTGAAGGCTGCCGCTCGAAACCCATCCGGCGCGGCTGCGTAACTGGGCCGTGCATAAATTTACCCGGATAGTGATAATGATCGTGGCAGGCTCGGTCGCCGCGCTGGCGTTCCTGGCGCTGGCGACGCAGGTCGGCGTTTACCTGCTGCAGCGGAAATATCCCGCGCTGGGTCAGTTCGTTGATGTCGCCGGCGCGCGGCTGCATGTCGTCGACATCGGTCCGCGCGACGCCGCCGGCCCGCCGATCGTGCTGGTGCATGGTGCCACTTCCAATCTTGGTACCATGCGGGTTCCGCTCGGCGACATGCTGGCCAGGAACCATCGCGTCATCCTGATCGACCGGCCCGGACATGGCTGGAGCACGCGCGACGATCCGCGGAACTCGTCGCCGGCGACGCAGGCGAGGATGATCGACGAGGCGCTGGGCCATCTCGGCATAAGCGACGCCATCCTGGTGGTGCATTCGCTGGCGGGCGGACTCGGCGCCTTGATGGCGCTGGATTATCCGCAACGAGTGTCGGGGTTGGTGATGCTGGCGGGCGTCTCCCATCCGTGGCCCGGCGGCGTCGGCTTCTACAACGAGGTCGTGACCACGCCGCTGATCGGCCCGTTGCTGGCCTATACGATTACGCTGCCACTTGGCCTGTTCCTCACCGAGCCCGGCACCCGTGCCGTATTTTTGCCGCAAGAGATGCCGGACGGCTATGTGCGGCAAAGCGCCATTCCGCTGGTGCTGCGGCCCCGTGAATTTCTCGCCAATGCTTGGGATCTGGTGACGCTGAAGGCGGCGATCACCGAGCAGGCACCGCGCTATCCCGATATCAGGGTGCCGACGCTGGTCGTGACCGGCGATACCGACAGCACGGTGTCGCCCGAGATCCATTCGCGGCGCTTCGCCGCAACCGTCCCGGGCGCGAAACTGTTCGTGCTGCCGAATGTTGGTCACATGGTGCAAAACGCTGCGCCGGATCTTGTCACCCGGGAGATCGAACGCATGATCGCGGCCGCTGACACAAGACCGAAGGCGGCTTCCCGTTAACATCTATTCTCCATCGACCTTCAATCACTCCAGGAGATTTGCATGAGCACGACTTTCGGATCGGCCAAATGGAAGGGCGGCATCAAGGACGGCATCGGGTCGATCTCGACCAAGAGCGGCGCGCTCGCGGACTACCCCTATGGTTTTGCCAGCCGATTCGAAGGCAAGCCCGGCTCCAATCCGGAAGAGCTGATCGGCGCGGCGCATGCCGCCTGCTTTACCATGGCGCTGTCGCTGATTCTCGGCGAAGCCAAGCTCACCGCCGAATCGATGGAAACCAAGGCCGACGTGACGCTGGAAAAGCAAGGTGACGGTTTTGCTATCACCAAGGTGCATCTGACGCTGTCGGCGAAAATCCCCGGCGCCGATCAGGCGACGTTCGATGACCTCACCGCGAAGGCCAAGGCCGGCTGCCCGGTATCGAAGCTGCTGAGGGCCGAGATCACGCTGGACGCGACGCTGCTGGGCTGAGCAAAACGTTTGTCGTTCCGGGGCGCGGACGGCATCAGCCGGCCCCGAACCTCAGCCACTCCAATTGGAGCGGCGGGGAACCTCGAACTGTTTTTGAACATCTCGGGATTCCGGGTTCGATCGGGCTCGCCTTCGCGCCCGGAATGACAATGCTCACATGCTTCCGTCTTCCTTCGGCCCCACAAAAGCAATGCGCACCATGTTGGTGGCGCCGGGGGTGCCGAGCGGCACGCCGGCGACAATGATGATGCGCTGGCCGGCTCGGGCAAAGCCGTCGCGAAACGCGATGCGGCCGGCACGCTCGACCATGTCGTCGAGGTCCTTCGCATCTTCTGCCACGACACAATGCACGCCCCATACCAGCGACAGTTTGCGGCCCGTGGTCAGGTTAGGCGTGATCGCCACCACCGGCGGCTTCGGCCGCTCGCGCGCGACGCGCAGCGCGGTCGATCCCGAACTGGTCCAGCAGATGATCGCGGACAGTTCCAGCGTCTCGGCGATCTGCCGCGCCGCATCCGCGATGGCGTCGCCGGCGGTGGGCTCGGGATCGGGCCGCTGCGCGGTCAGCACGGTGCGATAGGTCGGGTCGCGCTCCACCTCCTCGCCGATCCGGTTCATGGTCGCCACCGCCTCGACCGGGAATTTGCCGGCGGCCGATTCCGCCGACAGCATGATGGCGTCGGCGCCCTCATAGATCGCGGTGGCGACGTCGGAGACTTCGGCGCGGGTCGGCACCGGACTCTGGATCATCGATTCCAGCATCTGCGTCGCAACCACCACCGGCTTGCCGGCGCGGCGCGCCATCCTGGTCATGCGCTTCTGCAGGCTAGGCACGCGCTCCAGCGGCAGTTCGACGCCGAGATCGCCACGCGCCACCATCAGCGCGTCGGAAGCATCGAGAATGTCGTCGAGCCGATCAATCGCCTGCGGCTTCTCGATCTTCGACATGATGGCGGCGCGGCCGCGCACCAGCCGCCTGGCCTCGTGGACATCCTCGGCGCGCTGCACGAAGGACAGCGCCACCCAGTCGATGCCGGTGTCCAGCGCGGCCTCGAGATCGAGCCGGTCCTTCGGCGTCATCGCCGACACCGGCAGGTCGGTATCCGGCAGGCTGACGCCCTTGCGGTCAGAAATCCGCCCGCCGACCACCACCCGGGTCACGGCGCGGTCGGACGTGGCCTCCTCGACGATCAGTCGCAGCTTGCCGTCATCGATCAGCAGCGCGTGGCCGGAGCGGAGCGCCATCAGGATCTCCGGATGCGGCAGCTGCACGCGGGTGCTGTCGCCGGGCGCGGGATTGTTGTCGAGAATGAAGGTCTCGCCGTTCTGCAATTGTACGCCGCCTTCGGCAAAGGCGCCGACCCGCAGCTTCGGGCCCTGCAGATCGACCAGGATGCCGATCGGCCGGCCATAGCTGCTCTCGACGTTGCGGATGGTCTTCACCAGCTCGCGCATCTTGTCGTGCGAGGTGTGGCTCATATTGATGCGGAACACGTCGGCGCCGGCCTCGAACAGCTTCCGGATCATCGCGCTGTCGGACGAGGCCGGACCGAGCGTGGCAAGGATCTTGATGCGGCGCTGCCGTCTCATGGCTTGCCCGGCGTCGTGGCGGGCGGCAAGGCCGACCCCGGTGGCGGACCGTTCGGCACATTGGGAATGGCGGGAAAGCCCTGGCCTGGCGGGCCGACAGGACCGGGCAAGCCGGGCAGGCGAGGCGGCTGCTCGTTGGTCTCGGTGAGCTGCACTGTCCAGGCGCGCTGTTCGCCGGTATCGACCTCGAAGAAGCCGGTGCGGTCGAAGCCGCGCGCCAGGCAATTCTCGGTTCCCTTGATGGTGAATTCCTTGTCCCGCGAGCACATGAAGGCCTGGCCGGACCATTCGCCGCCGCGGTCATAATCCAGCGCGTAGATATAATAGAACCGCGCCACCAGGGTGCCGCGCAGCAGCGTCTCGCAGGCGCGCGACGATACGTTCCACCAGCCCTCGGTAGTCCAGCCCTCGGCATCCTTGTAGCCCAGCGCAATGCCAACCCGGCTCGAGGTGTTGTTGCACAGCCGGAAGTCGGCCGCGGCCGGCGCCGCCCACAGACACGTCAGGGCCAGCACCAGCGCCGGCAACAGAATGGCCAGGGTAGCGCGTTGAAACCGGCGGCGGCGGCCATAGATCGTGATCATTCGGCGAAGCTATCTCAATTCACGAATGATTTCGCGTGGCCCGTCGGAGCTGTCAACCGTCGCGAAGTCACGTTTCACGGGCGTGGCGCTGTCGCGCCCGCAGTTTGGCAAAATTGGTCACAGCGCCCATGTTAGACGGATCGTGGCGCAACAGCGAGACCGAGCATGGCGATCGACGACAAGACCCGCACTGAACTGGAAGCCGCGGTGTTCCGCCGTCTGGTTGAACATCTGCAAAAGCGCACCGACGTGCAGAACATCGATCTGATGAATCTGGCCGGGTTCTGCCGCAATTGCCTGTCGAACTGGCTGAAGGACGCCGCCGACGCCCAGGGTGTCGAGCTGAGCAAGGACGCCAGCCGCGAAGCGATCTATGGCATGCCCTATGAAGACTGGAAAACCCAGCATCAGGCGCCGGCCAGCGCGGCGCAGCTCGATGCCATGAAGAAGACGCAGATCGGGCATTGAGGGCGGCGACGCCGGCTTGCATCGGTCAAGCGGCATCGCGATTCAGGTGGCATTAACCGCGTATTATTCCGGGGGTGCTGTGGATGTCGGTGAAGGCGCCTTGACGTGAGTCGCCTCACTCAAGAGTGTCGTTTCGAAAGACCGACCCCGCTCGCGGGTCTGTCCCCGCCTTTCCGCATCATTTTATCAGGAGTTTCCGATGGCCACCTCAGCAGCGTCCGTGCTGGACGACCAGGCGACCCATTCTTTCGCCAAAGACCAGCTCAAGGCCATCGTCGAGCGTATCGAGCGTCTGGAAGAAGAAAAGAAGACGATCTCCGACGACATCAAGGATGTCTATGGCGAAGCCAAGGGCAATGGCTACGACGTCAAGGCCCTGCGCACCATCATCCGCATGCGCAAGCAGGACGCCAACGAGCGCGCCGAGCAGGAAACCATCCTGGATACCTATCTGCAGGCCCTCGGCATGCTGTAAGGCTGCGTAAAGCCGCGACCTTAGCAAGGGTGCGCTGTTTCTTCCCTCTCCCCCCGCGCAAAGCGAAGCTTCGCTGGCCGGGAGAGGGTAGACGCGCGTCAGCGCGGCCGGGTGAGGGATACCGCAAGCTCCCGGACTTACGACTACCCCTCATCCGTCACGGATTTCGCCCGTGCCACCTTCTCCCACGAGGGGAGAAGGAAGAAAGTCGAACCAACTCAAATTTAAAATGCAATCGCGCGCGTTTAGCGCAGCGCGGCCGTGCGCACGAACAGCGTGGTCGTCAGCGTGCCGGTGGCCGATCCGGTGAACTGGTCGCTGACCAGACCGAGCTGCGGGTCGTCGGAGAAGCTCATCGACACCACCGTCTGTGGCTTGACGAAGTGGTCACGCATCACGGTGAGATCGCTGTCGCCTAGCACGGTCGATGACATCGAGGTGCTTGCGCTCGGCGCAATGATCATGGCGCGCATCCAGACATTGTTGTCCGGCATCGGCGCGGCGGCGAGCCGTGTCGAGATGGTGATGGCGCGGCCCGGCGTATTCTTGCCGACCACGGTGGTGATGTTGTTGACGGCCATCGGGTTGCGGGCCACCGCCATCGGCCGGATGCCGCGCGGGATCGATGCGCTGGCGGTGACAACGGCCGTGCGCTCGGTCGCGGTGGCCGGCGGCGCATAGGCCATCCCCTCCCTGTACAGGCTGGACTGTGGGGCGGTGGCGCTGGCCAGCGCCTGGCCG
>JACMOT010000625.1 GCA_014377915.1 Tardiphaga sp. | reverse complement strand
CTGGCCTCCGGCGGCTATCTGGTGGAGATCCGCGACGAGACCACCATGCTGCGCGAGGTGATCGGCCACCATCTCTTCATCCACCGCCGGCGCGAGCGCACGCCCGGCGCGCTGGCGCTGGTGGCGTCGACCTCGACATGGAGCGCCTATAATGACTGGGGCGGCGCCAACCATTATTTCGGCACCAACCCCGAGGCGCCACGCGGCCGTGCCACGCATCTGTCGGCGCTGCGCCCCTGGGCGCGCGGCCAAATCTGGCTGCCATCCGGCGCGCCGCGCTGTGTCAATGCGATCCGGCCGCGCACGCCCGGTCCCGCCCGCTATGACAGCATCGAATGGGCCTATATCAACGGCTTCACGCGCTATTACGCGCTGGCCGGCTGGGCCTCCTATGAGCGGCCGTTCCTGCAATGGGCCGAGGCCAACGACTATCGCTTCGATGTCTTCACCCAGGACGAGCTGCACGACGACCCCGCGCTGCTCGATGACTATCCCTGCACGGTGTTCATCGGTCACGACGAGTACTGGTCGCGCGAGATGCGCGACGCGGTGGATGCCTATGTCGACCGCGGCGGCCGCGTCGCACGCTTCGCCGGCAATTTTCTGTGGCAGATCCGGCTGCAGCGGGCGACGCAAACCCAGGTCGCCTACAAATATGATGCGAGGCGGCTCGATCCGGAGGCCGGCACGTCGCGGATGACCAGCGCGTGGGAAGATCCGCGGATCGACCACCCCGGCGCCAGAACCTTCGGCGTCAATGCGCTGCGCGGCATCTATGCCGCGTTCGGCGGCATGGCGCGGCGCGCCGCGCGCGGCTTCAACGTGTTTCGCCCGGAGCACTGGGCCTTTGCCGGCACCGGCCTCGGCTATGCCGACATGTTCGGCGACGAAGCGAGCATTTTCGGGTACGAAATGGACGGGGTCGACTACACGTTTGAGGACGGGCTCCCGGTGCCGACTGGCACCGACGGCGCGCCGCAGGGCCTGCAGATTCTCGCAATGGGCTTTGCGACGCTCGCCGAAAGCAGCCTGCCGGAATTCGAGAACTCGCTGATGCTCGGTGACGGCGACGCGCAGTTTCGCAATTCGCTGCTCGGCGAACCCACCACCGAAAGCCTCGAGCGCCACAAGCGCGGCTCCGGCATGGTGGTGCATTTCACCCGCGGAGCCGGCGAGGTATTCACCGCCGGCACCTGCGAATGGGTCAACGGGCTGATCGAGGGCGACGTCTACACCCAGCGGATCACGAAGAACGTGCTCGACCGGTTTTCGAAATAGCCGCGCGCTCTTCCTTACCTCTCCCCGCCGGGGAGAGGTGAAGGGAAGGCAGCCGTGCGCTGCGATGGCTTGACTTCGCGGCGGGGGCGGCCAATCTCGCAGCACAAAAGATCAAGAACAATCGGGAGAGAATACCATGGCCGACGCCTATATTATCGACGCAGTACGTACGCCCCGCGGCATCGGCAAGGTGGGCAAGGGCGCGCTCGCCGAGCACCATCCGCAGCATCTCGCCGCCACCGTGCTGCGCGCGATCGCCGAGCGCAACCACCTCAACACCGCCGATGTCGATGATGTGATCTGGTCGACCTCGACCCAGCGCGGCAAGCAGGGCGGCGATCTCGGCCGCATGGCGGCGCTCGACGCCGGCTATGACATCAAGGTCTCCGGCACCACGCTCGACCGCTTCTGCGGCGGCGGCATTACCGCGGTGAATTTTGCCGCGGCGCAGATCATGTCTGGCATGGAAGACGTGGTAATCGCCGGCGGCACCGAGATGATGTCGCTGACCGGGGCGATGGCCGCGCGGG
>JACMOT010000624.1 GCA_014377915.1 Tardiphaga sp. | reverse complement strand
AGGCGAATGAAGACACTGCAGAAGTTCGCCTCGGTCCATGCCAACGTCCACAACCACTTCAACCAGGAACGCCACCTCGTCGATCGCCAGACCTACAAGGAACGCCGCTCAGCCGCACTGGCCGAGTGGCAGTCGCTCATGGCCTGAAGCCGCGCACCCAAAGCTAGCGTTCCGCCAATCGGAGACGAGTTGCGATTAGACTGACAGCACCCAAAAAACCAATACCCGGCAAATGCCAGGACCGCTGTGGCCAACGCCACAAGAACGATCTGGCGAGAATTCAACTTCATTGGATTGGCACTCTAACACGGACCGAAGTCGCGGGTTGCACGTAATGCGACGCGGAGTAAGCTAGGGAAAGTCCGGCAACCGGCGGAACCATTCGGTTTCCGGCCGGTTCGTGTATCACGGCACTCGTGCGTGGAGTGAACCTCCGAAGGGGAGTCATGACCGAGCTTGCACACGAGGCAATCGACACCACTGCCAGATTACCCACGACGTCGAGGCCAAGCTTGCCGTCGCCGCAAAATCGCTGCGGGAAACTTCGGCCGGCGCTGCGCGCTTGTCCCAGGACGCCAGTTTCGCTTTGACTCGAATTTCTTGAATAAGCCGCATTGCTAAGGGCGGCCGGTACCGGCCCACCAAGGACCGCGCGGAGAGACAGAGACCGATATCTTACGCGGGCAACATAGTGGCAGGATTGTTTGATCGGAGATACCAATGACCGACACCCTGTCGCCTGACCTCCTTGCGAAGATGAATGCCTATTGGCGCGCGGCGAACTATCTGACCGTCGGACAGATCTACCTGCGCGACAATGCGCTGCTCGAGCGGCCCTTGGCACTGGCGGACGTCAAGCCGCGCCTGCTTGGCCATTGGGGAACGACCACGGGGCTCAACTTCCTTTACGTCCACCTCAACCGGCTAATCGTCGAAAATGATCTCGACATGATCTATGTGATCGGGCCGGGCCATGGTGGTCCCGGGATCGTGGCGCACACCTATCTTGAGGGCTCGTATACCGAGCTCTAACCGGCCATCGAACGCAATCGAAACGGTATGCAGCGGCTGTTCCGGCAATTCTCCTGGCCGGGCGGCATCCCCAGTCACGTCGCACCCGAAACACCCGGATCGATCCACGAAGGCGGCGAACTCGGCTACTCGCTCGCCCATGCCTATGGCGCCGCGTTCGATAATCCGGAGCTGATCGTTGCCTGCGTCATCGGCGATGGCGAGGCTGAGACAGGGCCGATGGCGACCAGCTGGCATTCGAACAAATTCCTGAACCCGGCACGAGACGGCGCGGTGCTGCCCATTCTGCACCTGAACGGCTATAAGATCGCCAATCCGACCGTGCTGGCCCGCATCAGCCGCGAAGAGCTGACCGACCTGCTGCGCGGCTATGGCCACGAGCCGTTCTTCGTCGAGGGCTGCGAACCGGCGCTGGTCCACCAGCAGCTTGCCGCCACGCTCGATACCGTGCTGGAACGCATCCAGTCGATCCAGGTCGCAGCTCGGCTGCCTGGCGCGCCAGCGGGCGGAGCGGCGCGGCCGCGCTGGCCGATGATCGTGTTCCGCACTCCGAAAGGCTGGACTGGTCCGAAGCAGATCGATGGCAAGCCAGTCGAGGGAACGTGGCGCGCTCACCAGGTACCGATCGCCAGCTTCGACAACCCCGCGCACCTGACCCAGCTCGACGCGTGGATGCGCAGCTACAAGCCGGAGGAACTGTTCGACGGCGACGGCAAACTGATCGAGGAACTCGCGGCGCTGGCACCGACAGGTCAACGCCGGATGGGCTCGAACCCTCACGCTAACGGCGGACTGCGCAAGCCGCTCGCGATGCCGCACTTCCGGGACCATGCGGTGGCTGTGCCGTTTCCAGGCAGTGTTCAGAGCGAAGCGACGCGTGTGCTCGGCGGGTTCTTGCGCGACGTCATGCGGTTGAGCATGCCGGATGCAAACTTTCGCCTGTTCGGCCCCGACGAGACCGCGTCCAACAGGCTCGACGCGGTCTATGACGTATCAGGCAAGGTCTGGATGGCGGATATCGCAGCGGTTGACGAGAACCTGTCCAGCTCAGGTCGGGTGATGGAGGTGCTGAGCGAGCATCTTTGTCAGGGTTGGCTTGAGGGCTATCTCCTGACCGGCCGTCACGGCTTCTTCTCGTGCTACGAAGCGTTCGTCCACATCGTCGATTCGATGGTCAACCAGCACGCCAAGTGGCTCAAGGTCAGCGCGAAGATTCCTTGGCGAAAGCCGATCGCTTCGCTCAACTATCTGCTCACCAGCCATGTCTGGCGGCAGGATCATAACGGCCTGTCGCATCAGGACCCGGGGTTCATCGACCACCTCGCCAACAAGACGGCGGATGTAGCGCGGATCTATCTGCCGCCTGATGCCAACTGCCTGCTTTCGGTTGCGGATCACTGCCTCCGCAGTCGCGGCTATATCAACCTGATCATCGCCGGTAAGCAGCCTGAGTGGCAGTGGCTGTCGATTGACGAAGCCGCCGTCCACTGTGCTGCAGGTGTCGGCATCTGGCAGTGGGCGAGCGACGAGGGCGAACCTGATGTCGTGATGGCTTGCGCGGGAGATGTGCCGACGCTGGAAACACTGGCGGCGGTCCTGCTGCTGCGCGACCAGGTTCCCGATATCCGCATCCGCGTGATCAATATCGTCGACCTGATGGTCCTGCAGCCTCAATCAGAGCACCCGCATGGCCTCTCCCAAATCGATTTCGATGATCTTTTCACAGCCGCCAAACCGGTGATCTTCGCCTTCCACGGTTATCCGGCGATCATCCATAAGCTCACCTATCGCCGCACCAATCACGACAACATCCATGTGCGCGGCTACAAGGAGGAAGGCACCACCACGACGCCGTTCGACATGGTCGTGCTCAACAATCTGGATCGCTACCAGCTCGCGCTCGATGCGATCACTCGCATTCCCCGCCTACATGGCCGGGTGGCCGATGCTACCGCGCGCTATTGGACGATGATGGAACGCCACAAGCTCTACATTGCCGAGCATGGTGAAGACTTGCCGGAGATCCGCGACTGGCACTGGGCGCGATGATCGCCCTCGCGCTCAACAGCGGCTCGTCCTCACTGAAGTTCGGACTATTCCGGGTCGATGGGT
>JACMOT010000623.1 GCA_014377915.1 Tardiphaga sp. | reverse complement strand
GATCCGCTGCGGCTGCTTGAGAACGACGGCGATGGTCTCCATCGCAAACTCCCCGTCACGGCAGCATGAGCTGCGCCTGATAGTGTAAGGTTATGCTTACGTTTTAATATGTCAAGTATAATTAACATAGGCACCGTCAATTTTGCTTGCCTTGCGGGCCGTGACCACACTCGTCAGCATCGGCATGCCCGCCGGCTTCAGCGCGACTTCCGCGAATCCGGTCTCCATCAACATCGCGCGCAGCCGATCGAACGTCCGAGGCCGGCCTGAGCCCATCGCGAGCAGGTAGAAAGCGAAGTAAGCATCGGCGATCGGCTCGGCGCCGCGGATGCCGGCGAGCGGCTCGGAAATCACAAGCGTACCGCCATTCGGCAGTGCGCGGTGCACGGCGCGCAGCAAAGTCATTGCCGGCGCATCATCATGGTCATGGAGGATGCGGATGAGCGAGACGATGTCGGCGCCCTCCGGCAGCGCATCGCTGAGAAAAGAGCCGCCGATCGCAGTCGCGCGGCACGCCAGGCCCTCGGCGCGAAACCGTTCGGCAGCCTGCGCTGCCACCGCGGGGAGATCGAACAGCACGCCTTTGAGCTTCGGATATTTGTGGGCAACGGCGGCGAGAAATGCGCCATTGCCACCGCCGACGTCGAGCAGACAATGATGATCGCGGAAGGAACAGGCGCTGAGCACTTCATGCGCGATCATCGGCTGCGACTGCGCCATCAGCGCCGTATAGGGCGTGACATCGGCGCTGGAGAGACCGGCCGGCGCGATGTTGGCCGCATAGGGCCAGTAGCGCGCGAGATGCCCTGCTCCTCGCTCCTGACGCAGCAACGCGACAGGGTCCGTGAGATCCTCATACAGCATCGCATGGTGCCTGATCATCGCGAGGACGCCGGGATTGCCGAGCAGCGCGGCGCCAAGCGGGCCGAGGCCATAGCGATCGCCGCTGCGCTTCTGCAGCAGCTTTAGCGAAGTCGCCGCATCGAGTAGCAGCCGCATCGACGCAACCGGTAGCGAGACGCGCGTCGCCAACTCGTTAGCGCCGAGCGGCCCGCGCGACAACATCTCAAACAGGTCCAGCTTCACGCAAGCCAACAGCACCTGCGAATAGACGAAGCCGGCGCAGAGGTCGAACAAGGCTACGGCGCGCTTGCGTGCGATCGGCCGGGTCAAGGCAAAACCGCCGGCAAACCGCTGGAAATTTGCGTTCGACAATATTTCGTCGCGAAGCCGGAACAGCCGGTCGCGCCACGTCAGGGTTTCGCCGGCCACGCGAGGCGTCGCCAGGGACATTTCGCTACGCCGCGAACCGAGCCAGCTTCGCCGGCACCAGCCGGCGCGCCTCCGACAGCATCAGCGACTTCAATTCAGCGCCATTGATACAGGGCGGCATCGCGTCGATGGCATCACGCACCAGCCGGTGCACATGCCGCACCGCGCCGTCGAGCCCATAGGCGATCACCGCGCTGGGCCGGCCGAATGCTACGTCCTGGCCGACCGGCTTGCCGATCTCATTTGCGTCGGCCGCGGCATCGCGAATGTCGTCGGCGACCTGATAGGCCTCACCGAGTTTTTCGCCGAGCATCGGCCAGGGTTCGGCATCGGCGCCGGCGGCCGCGGCACCCGCCACCGTGGCGGCGGCGAACAGCGCGCCGGTCTTGGCGCGGTGATAATGCGCCAGATCGATCTGCGATTCGCATTCCCACGCCTGTCCGGCAACGATGCCGCCGGGTACGCCGACCGAGCGCCCGACCGTCAGCGTCAGCAACGCCAGCCGCTCCGGCGCGCATTGCAGCCGCGCCAGCGTCTGGAACGCCAGCACGATCAGCGCATCGCCGGCCAGCACGGCGAGCGGTTCGCCAAATGCCTTGTGCACCGAGGGACGGCCGCGGCGGGTATCGGCGGCGTCGAAGCACGGCAGGTCGTCATGCACCAAGGAGGCGCAGTGCAGCAGTTCGAGCGCCGCGCCGGCGGCCTCGGTCGCGGTGGGATGATCCTCGCCGCAGGCCGCCGACACGCTGTGGCAGAGCCGCGGCCGGATCCGCGCACCCTTGGGAAACACCGCATAGCGCATCGCCGCGGCGAGACGCGGCGGACAGCCCGGCACCTCCGCGCTGGCCACCGCTTCGTTCAACGCGCGCTCGATCCGGCTGGCGACATCCATGGCAGGCTCCCGGTTGGGTTGCGAAAGTGTCCATTTGACTTGTCGTAAATAATGTAAATAAATATGGACACCTGTCAATAATGTTCGAAAGAGACATCCGGCATGTCGGAGCGCGCGGTGATTGTCGGCGCGGGGGTGGCGGGGCTAACGGCGGCGTTCGCGCTGGCGGCGCGCGGCGTCGATGTCACGGTGCTGGAGCGGGAAGCTGTGCCCGGCGGCAAGATCCGGCGAGTCGAGGTCGGCGGCCACGAAATCGACAGCGGCCCCACAGTATTCACCATGCGCTGGGTGTTCGATGAACTGTTCGCGCAGGCTGGCAAGGTTTTTGTCGATCATGTGCGGCTGCGGCCACTCGACATTCTGGCGCGGCATGCCTGGGACGAGACCGCGCGGCTCGATCTGTTCGCCGACGAGGAGCGTTCGATCGCCGCCATCGGTCATTTTGCCGGCGCGGCCGAGGCGGAGCGCTATCGCGTGTTCTGCCATGACACGAGGCGCATCTACCAGATCCTGGAGAAGCCGTTTCTGCGCAGCGACCGGCCGAGCCTGGCGGCGCTACTCGGCGCCAACGGTTTTAGCGGTCTGCTCGAACTGCCGCGGATAAAACCGTTTTCCGCGATGGCTGCCGCGCTGGCACAATATTTCCACGATCCGCGGTTGCGGCAATTGTTCGGCCGCTATGCCACCTATTGCGGCTCATCGCCCGCTCTGGCGCCGGCCACCTTGATGCTGGTGGCGCATGTGGAGCGCGACGGCGTGTGGAGCGTCGAAGGCGGCATGTATCGGCTGGCCACAGCGCTCGCTGAGGCCGCGAAAGGGTCTGGCGCGACATTCCGCTACGGCGCGGAAGTGCGCGAGGTGCTGACGGTGAACGGTCGCGCCCGCGGCGTGGTGCTGGCCTCCGGCGAACGCGTCGAGGCCAACGCGGTGATCGTCAACGCCGACATCGCCGCGCTGACGGGCGGCCTGTTCGGTGCCAGTGCCCGCCGCGCCGCGCCTGGCATCCCTGCCCGCGCGCGTTCGCTGTCGGCGATAACCTGGAGCATGCTGGCCAGAACCTCGGGCTTCCCGCTGGTCCGCCACAACGTATTTTTCTCGCAGGATTACGCGGCGGAATTCGAAGCCATCTTCCGGCACGACACGCTGCCCTATGAGCCGAGCGTCTATGTCTGCGCCCAGGATCGCGGCGATGACGGCACGGCGACGCAAGACGACGAGCGGCTGCTGGTGCTGATCAATGCGCCGGCCGACGGTGACCGGCACGACTATCAGACATCGGAGGTGGAACGATGCACGCAACGGACATTTGGCGTACTGGAGCGCCGCGGCCTGAAACTCAGCCGTCAGCGGATGCAGGTGACGACGCCGACGGATTTCAATGCGAGGTTTCCGGCGACCGGCGGCGCATTGTACGGCCGCAGCTCGCACGGATGGACGGCCTCGTTCCAGCGGCCGGGGGCGCGCACGAAAATTCCGGGCCTGTATCTGGCGAGCGGCAGCGCGCATCCGGGCCCGGGCGTGCCGATGGCGGCGCTGTCGGGCCGCGCGGCGGCGGCCTGCCTGCTCGCGGACCTGACTTCGCGCGCGCCGTCACGCACAATGGCTACGCGTGGTGGTACGTCGATGCGCTGAGCGACGACGGCGAGAACGGCATCAGCCTCATCGCTTTCATCGGCAGCGTGTTCTCGCCCTATTACGCCTATGAGCGGCGCAGAGGGCTAGCCGACCCACTCAACCACTGCGCGCTCAATGTGGCGCTATATCGCCGAGGCCGCAAGCGATGGGCTATGACGGAACGCCCACGCAGCGCCGTGTCGCGCGCCATTGATCATCTGCGGATCGGATCCAGTGAAGCCCACTGGGACGGCACGGCGCTGACGATTGATATCAGCGAACTGACGGCGCCAATTCCCGGCCGTATCCGAGGCACCGTCCGGGTGATGCCATCAGCCATCACGCCGCATGAATGCACCCTGAATCCGGATGGCAACCATCGCTGGCGGCCGATCGCGCCGTGCGCGCGGGTGCAGGTGACGCTACAGCAGCCGCACTGGGGATGGCAGGGCGATGGCTATTTCGACAGCAACAGTGGCGACGCGCCGATCGAGGATGGCTTTGTAGACTGGCAATGGGCACGCGGATCGCTGCGCGACGGCACCGCCGTGCTGTACGAGGCGCAATGTCGCGACGGCAGCCAGATCAATCTGGCGATGCGGTTTGACGATGCCGGCAATCGTCGGGCGTTTGATCCACCGAAACTCGTGCCACTGCGGCGCAGCGGCTGGCAGGTGGGGCGCAGCGTGCGCAGCGAAGCCGGCGCCAGCGTGTTGCGCACGCTGGAAGACGCGCCGTTCTACGCACGCTCGGTGGTGGCGTCGAAGCTATCAGGCGAACCCGTGACGCTGATGCATGAAAGCCTGTCGCTGGACCGGTTTCGCTCCCCCGTGGTGCAGGCGATGTTGCCGTTCCGGATGCCGCGGGCGTGGCGATGACATTGGCGGCACGCAGCCCGTGTCCAGGTTAATGCAAAAGACACCAGGACCCCGGCGCTGCGAAGCAATACGTCATATTGCATCGCAGCGCCGGGGAACGAGAATGGATCGCTGCGTTCAATCGCGCTTCTCCGACCTCTCCGCCTCCTTCTTGCGGTCGAGCCGCCGCCCCTGCCATTCCAGGATCGCCCAGGCGCCAGCGAACAACGCCACGACGAAAAATTCGATGAAGCCGAGATAGCTTTCCATGACTTGCTTCCGTCACGAAGGCGAAGCGCGGATAGAAATTTTCAGCCCCAGCTCACCAGCGGCGGCATCGAACTCAGGATGGTTTCGATATTGCCGCCAGTCTGCAGGCCGAACATCGTGCCCTTGTCGTATAGCAGGTTGAACTCGACATAAAGGCCGCGGGTCTCCAACTGCTGGGCGCGCTCGGCCTCGGTCCACGGCTCCATCATGCGGGCGCGCACGATTCGCGGATAGACATCGAGGAAGGCCGAGCCGACATCGCGGGTGAACGCAAAATCCCTGTCGAAATCGCCGCTGTTGAGATGATCGTAAAAGATGCCACCGACGCCTCGCGCGGTGCCACGGTGCGGCAGGAAGAAATAGGTGTCGGCCCAGGCCTTGAACTTTTCGTAATAGGCCGGGTCATGGGCGTCGCAGGCAGCGCGCATCGCGCCGTGGAACGTCACGGTGTCCGGCGCGGTCTGGGTGCGCTGCTCGGGCAGCATCGGCGTCAGGTCGGCGCCGCCGCCAAACCAACCCTGCGCGGTCGACAGAAATCGCGTGTTCATATGCACGGTCGGCACACGCGGGCTGCGTGGATGCATGATCAGGCTGATGCTGGTGGAAACATAATCGAGTTGCTCGCCGTCGCCGGGCAGCGTTTTCGCCATCGCCGGCGTCAACTGTCCATTGGCCGAGGAGGTGTGGATGCCGATCTTCTCGAACAGCCGGCCGCCGCTGAGGAAACCACCGGTGCCGCCGCCGGTCCCGGTGGCGCGGGTCCAGGGCTTGTAGGTGAAAGTCGCGGGCGCGCCCGGAAACAGGTCTTCCGGCGCCTCGCGCTCCAGCGCCTCGACCTCGGCGCAGATGCGATCGCGCAAAGATTCGAACCATACTTTGGCAACGGCGCGGTGCTGCTCGGCGATATGCTTCGGGGATGCGTTGATGTTCATGTCGCTCATTGTCATTTTTGGCTTCGCAGCCTGTTGAGCCACGTCAATAGCATGCAGCCGTCGCCGGCTGTAGCCCGGATCAGACGACGCGCCGCCCGGCGCGGCGGCGACATCGGGAAATAGATGCACGCAGACAGGCCGCCCCCGGATGTCGCAAGGGCTCATCCGGGCTACAAACGCCCGCGCTGCAACTGGTCGCGACGCTCCAGGCGGGTGAAGAGGTCGAGCACCCAGACCACGCGATCTTCCACCGGCCGGCTACGCGCCTTCGCGCGCTCGCGCCGCGGCGTGGCGGCGACGGCGTCGATCAGGAACCGGACCTCGGGAAGCGCGGCGAGATCGGACTGCGCCACCCGCGGCGGCGCCACGACAAGCCGTCGCGCCAGAACCGTCAATTTGCGCTTCGTCGACACCACCGCGCGCTGAGCAATCGAATCCAGGCCGGCGCGCTCGACCTCGCGGCCGATCTCGGCATAGAGCGCGCGAGCCGCATGAATGCCGGGGCGGCACGACCGCGGTAGCCGCGCGATGCCGAGCCCGCCGCGGGCGTAGAGCAATTCGGCGGCATCGAGCAAACGCTGCACGATGGCGGCGATCTCCGGCGTCAACGACGGCCTGGCCAGAAACTCATCTGGACCAATGCCGGCCCCGCGCAGCCATTGCAGCGGCAGGTACAGCCGGCCGGCACGGGCGTCCTCGCCAACATCGCGGGCGATATTGGTGAGCTGCATGGCGACGCCGAGATCACAGGCCCGCGCGACCACCTCCGGCTCCCGCGCGCCCATGACCAGCGTCATCATCGCGCCGACTGAGCCGGCGACGCGCGCGGCATAGGCGGTGAGATCATTCAAGGTCTGATAGCGGCGCGACCGAGCGTCCCAATCGAGCCCTTCGAGCAAGGCTTCCGGCAGTTCGCGCGGGATCGCGAATTGCGTGACCGCGGCGGCGAAGGCGCGGTCGGCTGGGTGCGGCATCGGCTGCCCGCGATAAACGTCATTCAGCCGCGACCGCAGTCGCGCGACCGCGCCGCCGCGATCGGTGCCGAGATCGACGGCGTCATCGGCGAGACGGCAGAACGCATACAGCGCGATCGCGGGATCGGCGACCTTTCGTGGCAGGACTTTCGAGGCGGCGTGAAAGGTGCGCGATCCGTTTTTCAGTAGCGCACGGCAGGCGGCGATATCGGCAGTCGCGGTCATGAAGTCACCAAAGCGTGGGCGTGGGGAACGAGCGCATCGAGCACGCGGGCGGATGACAGCACGCCGGGCAGCCCGGCACCGGGATGGGTGCCGGCGCCGACCAGATAAAGGCCGGCGACTTCCTCGCTGCGGTTGTGCGGGCGAAACCAGGCGCTCTGCGTCAGCACCGGCTCGAGGCCGAAAGCGGCGCCTCGGAACGAGGACAGCCGGTCCTGGAAATCCAGCGGCGTCAACATGTGCGACGTGACGATCCGGTTGTGCAGATCCGGCAGCACGGTGTCACTCAATGTTTGCGCGATGGCGCGGCGATAGGTCTCGGCGGTAGCGCGCCAGTCAGTGCCGCTCTGCAGATGCGGCACCGGCGACAGCACGTAAAAGGCATCGCATCCGTCCGGCGCCAGCGACGGGTCGGTGGCGGTGGGGCGATGCAGGTAGAGGCTGAAATCATCGGCGAGAATTTTTCGCTCGAAGATGTCGGTGAGCAACTCCTTGTAGCGCGGCCCGAGCAGCATCATGTGGTGCGGCACATCCGGATATTTCTGTCGTGTGCCAAAGTACCAGACGAACAGGCTCATCGAATAGCGCGCGCGTTCGATGCGGCGGTCGGTCCAGTGTTTTCGCGACGAAGCCGGCAGCAGATCATGATAGGTGGTCGCGGAATCGGCATTGGAGACGACGATATCGGCATTGAGGATTTCGCCGGAGGCGAGGCGTAGGCCGCGCGCAGCGCCACCTTCGACGAGGATCTCGCGGACTTCCTGCTGGCAGCGCAGCGCACCGCCCTGTCTCTCGATCAGCCGTACCAGCCCTTCAACCAGCCGGCCGGTACCGCCCATGGCAAAATGCACGCCCCAGCGCCGTTCCAGGAATGCGATCAGGCAATAGATCGAGCTGGCGGTGAAGGGATTGCCGCCGATCAGCAGCGGATGGAAGGAGAACACGACGCGCAGCTTCGGATGCTTGAAGAATTTCGATACCAGCGAATAGACGCTGCGAAAGCTCGACAGCCGGATCATTTCCGGCGCGATCCGCGCCATGTCGGTCCAGGTGCTGAACGGGACGTCGCCGAGTTGCTCGAAGCCGACCTTGAAGATCGCTTCCGAGGCTTTGATGTAGGCGTCATAGCCGCCGGCATCGTCAGGACTGAAACGCGCGATCTCGTCGCGCATCGCGACGGGATCGCCGCTGTAGTCAAAATGCGTGCCGTCGTGAAAGCGGATGCGATAGAACGGCGTTACCGGCACCAGCGTGACGTCGTCGCTCATCCGGCGCCCGCATAATTTCCATAACTCCTCGAACAGGAATGGCGCGGTAACGATGGTCGGCCCGGCGTCGAACGTAAAGCCGTCCTGTCGGTACACGTAGGCACGGCCACCGGGCGCATCGAGTTTTTCCAGCACGGTGACACGATAGCCCCTGGCGCCAAGCCTCACAGCAGCGGCCAGCCCGCCAAAGCCGCTCCCGATTACCACCGCATGCGGCTGGCAATCTCCTGATGTCGTCCGAGATGGCGCGATCGGATCAAGCATGATGATAGTGTAATTATTTATTGACACTTTGCTAGAGCGAATATGTATTATTTTATTGACATATTCGCTTCAAGCGCCGCGTGTTTCAAGATCATTTGTGCAATCAGCGCCGGCTGTTCCTCATGAGCGAGATGGCCGAGGCTGGCGACGCGCGCGATTACCGCGCCCGGCACCAGATCCGCGACCCGGCGCGCGACATCGGACGAGATCGTTCGATCACCGCTGGCCGCGACCAGAACCAGCTTTGCCTTCAGTCTCGGCAGGTCGCGCTGCAATGGCTCGAGCTGCCAGTTGGCCATCATCCGCAGCGCGGCGGCGACATGGGCGGAGCTGCGCACCAGCCTGCGATACTGCGCGATGCCTTCCGCGTCGATATGCGAGCCGGTATTGTCGAGCAGCCGTTCCACCCCGCCATCGGACGCGGCCTGCCAGGCAAACAGCCGCGGCACCATCGGATTCATCACCAGGAATTTGGCCAACGGCGCGAACAAATGCCCGGCAAAGCCTCGGAACGGCAGAAACGCGCCGTTGAGGCTGACCAGCAGAACCGGCGCGATGCGGCCGTCGAGGCACATCCGCGCCAGGATCGCCGCGCCAGCGGAATGGCCGACCACGATTGACGGCGAGGCGTCGAGCCGGCGCAGCAGCGCCGCGATATCAGCGGCCATGCCGGGCAGCGACAGGCGATGTGGTGCCGGCACCGATGTAAAACCATGACCGGGCAGATCGGGTGCGATTACATCGAAATGGTCGGCAAGCAGCGGCAACAGCCCGCGCCACGAATGGGTGGCCGCACCGGTGCCGTGCAGCAGCAGCAGCGAAGGTCCGGACCCCATGCGCTGCACATGCCAGCGGATCCCCGCGGCCTCGATAAAGCGACTGGCGGACCGGTTCGGCCAGTTCGCGCCGTCAACGCTCCAGTTCAGAATCGCCATTGCGATCGACGCCTACTCTACACTCGCCAGAAACGCATCATACCGCGCGATGAAGGCCGCTTCAGCCTCGAAATGCGGCATCGCACCGGTCGGAAATACATCGATGGACCAGTTGGCACGGCCCTGTACGCTGTCCTTTGCACCGTAATTGACAAAGTCGCCGCGGACGCCGTGACTCATCCATACCGGGAGCGTCAGCGAATGATAGACACGCAAGATGTCTTCACTGAATAGATAGCCGGAGACAAAGTAGTAAGGGGCGTGCTGCGCGCCGGGCTGGTGGGTGGTGAGATAGTCATATTCGAACAACCCGCGGTCATAATTGTCGGAACCCCAGGTCTTTTTCAGGAAAAAACGGATGCTCGGCCGGCTGCTCAACAGCTGGAACAAACTCCGGCTCCATAGCGGGAATTCGAACACTGCATGCAGCCACGGCATGGCACGGGTGCCATCGCGCCATTTCGTGGCCTTGGCGCGGGCACGAAAGCCGGTCGGACTGACCAGCGCCGCGCTGCGGAAGGCCAGTGGCATCTCGCTGATCGCGCGGGCCAGAAACTCCGACGACAGCGACACCGCCAGCGCATCGATCGGCGCGCCACCATGAACGCCATGGATCTCGCGCAGCATCAGCAGCACCGCGTCGGTCATCAGCCGGACCGTATATTTTCGAGGCCCGCGTTCGGAATGACCGAAGCCCGGCAGCTCCAGCGCATAGACATCGCGGGTGTTGCGATAATATTCGTAAAGCGGCTTCACCTCATAGGCGGAGCCGGCGGCATTGATGCTGTGAAGCAGCAACAGCGGCGGCAGCGCGCTGCCACCTTCGGGGCCCGCGGCATAATAAGTCAGGCGGCCGATGGCGCTGGCATTCTCGTGGCGCTGGCCGGACACCGGTGCCGGCAGATCACCGGACCGCCATGTCACAGGGCTCGCGGTTGCTACGGCTTCGTTCATCACCTTGTCCTTTTGAAGCACCCGGCTCGCCAATAGCCTAGCAGCAGTGTATCAGGAACGACAATCATGCCTGTCGAACCCTCACGGAAACCCCGCTTGACAAAGTCCCTCATCGCCCAACCGTTCCTCGAAGTTCTCAAGGGTCAGCGCCAGAACGTGCCGCCGCTGTGGATGATGCGGCAGGCCGGCCGTTATTTGCCGGAATATCGCGAAGTGCGCGCGCAGGCCGGCGGATTTCTCGACCTCTGCTTCAATCCGGATTTCGCCGCCGAGGTGACGCTGCAGCCGATCCGCCGCTTCGGCTTCGATGCGGCGATCATCTTCTCCGACATTCTGGTGATCCCCTATGCGCTTGGCCGCTCGGTGCGTTTCGAGGTTGGCGAAGGCCCACGGCTCGACCCGATGGACACGCCGGAGCTGGTCACCACGCTGAACCCCGAGGCGGATTTCAGCAAGCTCGAGCCGGTCTATGAGGCGCTACGCCGGGTGCGCGCGCAGCTCGATCCGAAAATCGCACTGATCGGCTTCTGTGGCGCGCCATGGACGGTGGCGACCTATATGGTGGGGGGCAAGGGCACGCCGGACCAGGCGCCGGCGCGGATGATGGCCTACCGCCATCCCGAAGCCTTCGCTAAAAT